>JBAVTM010000100.1:0-10887 GCA_049696195.1 Desulfuromonadaceae bacterium
GTATGACATACTGACGGCATCAAGCGGACTCAATGCGCTGGAAATCATCGAAAGTAATGTCATTAAGGCGATCGTCACGGATGAGCGTATGGTCGGAATGCAGGGGTCGGAACTGCTGGCGGAGGTCAAGCTCCGCTCGCCACACACCGTTCGTATACTGCTGACCGGTCATGCGACTCTTGAGGCGGCCATGCGGGCCGTTAACAACGGCGAAATTTATCGTTTTTTTACCAAACCCTGGGATGATACGCAGCTCCGTTTTGCCCTGCTGTCGGCGGTGGAGAAGTTCGATCTGGAAGCCGAAAACCGTCGCCTGCTGGCAACCGTTAAGGACCAGGCCATGGAAATCAGGGTTCTTGAAAGACGCTATCCCGGCATCAGTCGGGTTGAGAAGGATTCAAAGGGGACATTCGTGCTGCCGGATATTGCCGACGATGAAATCGCCCGGCTGATTGCGGAGTGTGAACGGGAACAGTGGTGAAGTAGTGCCAAACTCTTCGCGCTTGACCAATAACGCTATTTGCGCTAGCTTCCCCCTGAAATCTTAGCGTAAGGACTGAATGCATGCGAGTCATAGCGGGAACCTGTCGTGGTAAAAAGTTGACTGCGCCACCGGGAGTAACGACCAGGCCGACCTCCGATCGCGTTAAAGAAGCTCTTTTCAGTATTCTTTCCAGTCGCATTGATTTTACTGATATTCGTGTGCTTGACATCTGTGCCGGTACCGGCAGTCTGGGTATTGAAGCGTTAAGTCGCGGGGCCGGGTCATGTTGTTTTATTGAATCGAACCAATCGGTAAAATCGATACTTGAAAAAAATCTGCTGGTTACCTGTTTTCAGAGTCGGTCTGAACTTGTGACAATGGATGTGATGAGGGCTCTGCATGTTGTTGCCGGTCGAGGCCAGCGCTTTGATCTTGCATTCTTTGATCCTCCCTATGATGCGGGATTGTATCAGCGAGTACTTGAAACTGTCGGCTCTGTCGCTCTTTTAACCCCTGGATCCATTCTGGTGGCAGAATGTTCGGTACGAAACCCTTTACAGGAATCGTATGGGCGTCTGAAGCACCTTGACCGGCGCGTGTATGGAGAAACAGCACTTGAATTGCTTGTACTGGAGGAAAAATGAAGAAAATTGCTGTGTATCCCGGATCCTTTGATCCGATCACGTATGGCCACATTGATATAATCAAACGAGGCCTGACGATTTTTGATGAAATAATTGTGGCCGTCGCCAGAAACTCGCAGAAGAATGCTCTGTTCACGACTGATGAACGGGTTGAATTGATTCAGGATGTCGTGAAAGGAGAGGGGAGGGTCACGGTTGACACCTTCAGCGGACTCCTGATAGATTACGTGTCCTCACGGGGAGCCCATGTCATTATTCGCGGCCTCCGGGCGATATCGGACTTTGAATATGAATTCCAGATTGCCCAGATGAACAGCAGCATCGGCCGGGAGATCGAGACGCTGTTCATGATGACATCCCTGCAGTACGGGTATCTTTCCTCGTCGATCGTCAAGGAGGTCTGTTCTCTGAACGGTGATATTGACAAGTTTGTCCCGCCGGAAGTCAAGTTGGCGTTGCGGCAAAAATACGGTTTACCGTAATCAGTTATGAGGTGTCCTATGATTACCAAGGAAATGCTAATTGCCGACATCATTGCACAGCATCCTGAAACCCTGCCGGTTTTCAAGCAGTATAATCTTGACTGTTACGAATGTCAGATTGCCGACCTCGAAACGCTGGGGCATGGTGCAGGCGTACACAGGGTTGACATTGACCGGTTGCTGACTTCACTGAATGCTGTGCTAAGTAAATAACATGCCTGCAGAAATGTCCGGAGTCGTGATTGATTATCGATGTTGAGCCTCATTCCCGCTGTTTCGGTGGGGAAAAAGGCCGGGGTCTGTATTCCGCTGTCCGGTGCCGACCTAACGGCATTCCATCATCACGTCACCGGCACATCGTATAAACTCCGGGCGTGGCCGGTCAAAATAAATCCCGCCCGGCGCAGAACCTGCTGAGACTCCCCGCAGATACAGATATACCACCCCTCCGAAATGTTTTTCATAGCTGTAGTCCGGCAGTCGCACCTTCAATAGACGGTCCAATGCCAGCGTATAGAGGTGGTATTGCAGGATATAGGCACTCCGGCACATCGATTCGCGCATCGTGTCCTGATTGTAGTCGGTCGGTTTCATGCCGAGATGATTTGATTTCCAGTCGAGTATATAAAAACGGCCGTTGTGCGTGAAAACCAGGTCGATGAAACCTTGCAGCATGCCGCGACTCTGCCGGAATGAAAGCCGGCTCAGCAGCTCATAAAATTCAGCGAAACGCTCCCCGTCAAGTGCTCCATCAAACAGCGACCGCAGGGTGTCCGGCGCAAGCTGTCTGATTGGAAGATAAAATTCCATCTCAGCCTGCCAGTCTCCTGTTTTTAACTGTGACAGACTGAAATCGGCATTGTCCGGAATAATCGGGGCGGAGATGACGGCTGCCACCATGCTGCTGACAGCAGGCAGCCACTGCTCGTGAAAGCCGTTACCTGCCAGCGAAGCGCTTGCAACAGAGGTGATGGAGTCACTGTCTACCCGGGGATAATCAAGCCGCTCAAAAATTTCATGCAGGCAGATGCCGGCTTTTGCGCCTCGTGGGAAGTCGAATATGGTCAATCCTCCTGGGGGCTGTTCCGGTTCCGGCTGAACGGCTGCCGTATCAACCGGCATCGAATCGTGATCATGCGGTTCAAATATATGATCGGTTCCGGACGTCATGCCGCTGAAGCTGGCGACGTGCCAATCATCACGGGGGGGATGATCAAGTGTTCGACAGGCATAGGACGAATCAGCGGTTGAATGTGGCTGATACCGGGGGACAGGAAGGTCCGAAGGCATCAGCCCGACAAAAATACCGGTGTCCCCGCTGTCTGACAGTTTCCGAACGTCTTCAAGAATCCCACGGTCGCCCAGTGCTGAAAAACTCTTGCCGTCTTTTGATGCAGAGCCGCCATGGAGGAGCTGAAAAAGCGGCGAATCGACCGCCCCGTTGATCCCCCCCCATAAGACATAACAGCGAAATTCTGCCCGCGTCAATGCTACATACAGCAGTCTGGCGGCTTCAGCCTTCCGTTCTGCCGCTGCACGCTGCAGGTTTTCTTCTCCTCCGGCAAGATCCAGCACCAGATCTCCTTCGTCATTGTGGAACAGCGCCCTGTCAACTCTGCCTGAAGGCGCATCCCATGCGAAGGGTACAAATACAACCGGATACTGCAGGCCCTTGCTGGCATGAATGGTTGAGATCATTACCGCATTTTCGTCTGTTTCAAGCCGGAGCAATGCGGCATCATCCTTGCCTGGCGCGCTTATTCTCCGCTCCAGCCAGGCAATCAAGCCGGTCAGGTTTTTCCCCTGTTCCCGTTCGACCTGGTGAAGTAATTCAGTACAGTGCAGAAGGTTGGTCAGACAACGCTCACCGCCACTACGCGATAATAGCAGTTTCCGAACGCCACAGCTCCCGAGCAGGCGAGATACAAGCGCAACCACACCACCGGATCCGGCGGCCGAGTGCAGATCCCGAAAGCGGAACAGCCACGTTTCCCACTCGGGATGCTCTCCCGAACTTTCTACAAAGCTGGAAACCTGATTGGCGCTTAATCCGATGCTCGCGGTCAGAAGAGCTTCACGAACCAGCGCTTCACGATGCGGTACATCCACTGCCCGCAGAATTCGCAGTAGATCGAGCGCCTCGGAAGTCTCAAAAATAGTGGCGCTCCCCTGTTGCACTGACGGGATTCCGAGCGACGACAGCGCCTCCTGAACCCGGTCGGCTTGTTTGTGCGTTTTTACCAGCACGGCAATATCGCCCGGCTTCAGCTGGCGTGCCGTACCGGATGTTGAGATGGTAACGCGTCCCTGTTCAAGCAGGCGGGCAATTTCTTCCGCAACGGCTCGAACGATGCTGCGGGTGGCCACAGGTTTTACCTCAGGTTTTGTTTCGTCTCTGCGGGGATAAACCCAGACTTTGAGCGGCTGGTCATCCGGGGCACCGTCGAACAACAGCCGGTCATTCGCAGAGCGACCTGAGCCGACAGGATGGAAGGGGATTTCCTGACACATAAATGGGTCAGAACTGGCGGCAAACAGCGTAGTAACGGCTTTAACCAATGCGGCATCCGACCTGAAGTTGGTTCCGAGCGTATGCATGTTTTCGGGCGTGACGCTCTTGCCTGCATTCAGATAGGCAAAGACATCGGCTCCGCGAAAGCTGTAAATAGCCTGCTTCGGGTCGCCGATCAGGAACAGGGGGTAATCCTGTTCGGCCCCGATTCGCTTGAAGATGTTCCACTGGAGAGGATCGGTATCCTGGAACTCATCGATCATGGCCGCCTTGTAGCGCTGTCGCAGTTTCTCAGCAAGCGCAGCACCGGAATCAGCTTCAAGCGCTAGGTGAAGATCAAGCAGCAAGTCATCGAATCCACGCTGGTTTAACTGTTTTTTGCGCCGGCTTAATTCCTGTTCAAGCCACTTTTTGAAGTCATGTTGACAGGCAATAATCCTGCTTTTAAAAGTCTGCTCGATTGAATTCTGTACAGTTGACAACTGCTGACAGAGGGATAAAAAGGGGTGATCAGGGGTGAACGGAGATATTTTGGTTGTTTTCGAAGCTATCTTCTGCGCCGAAAAAAAATCAAGTTTACTGTTTGGCAAAGCAGCATTGCCACCTGCTGCCCAGCGTTCAAATGAGGCGCAAGCGGCCTCGATCTGTGAGGGTTTATAGCTCTGCTGGTTCAGGCGGGCCTGCTCGATCTGTTCGATAATTGCGCCCCGGCAGCTGCTCCAGAGGGCGCAGACCTGAACATAAATGCCGTTACGCTCAATGATCAGTGGTGCAAGCTGCGTTTCATCAGCCTGTGGAATGATGATCAGGTCGGGATTCTGAAAGTGGCCTTCAAGGGGTTTGACGAGTTTTTCCGGTGTATAGCTTGCTGCCACCAGGCGTTCCACAAAATCATCCGGCTCCGACAGGATTCGAGAGCGCCAGAAGTCATCACAGACCTGTTTGACGATCGCACTCTGGTCGCTGATCATGTCACTGCCGAAAAGAGAACCGCTCTCAAATGTATTTTCCAGCAACGCCCGCTGGCAGAAACCGTGAATGGTGAAAATAGCGGCATCATCAAATGAATAGAGTGCACGCGTCAGGAGCTGTCTGGCGCGCAGGACGTTCTGAGGGCGGGTTGATGTAAGAAGTCGCTCAAGATCGTCATCGGCAGGCGCCCGCCCGCTGGAATACAGATCCAGGGTTGTCGCTATCCGGCGCCTGATCCGTTCTCGCAGCTCTGCTGTGGCGGCCTTCGTGTAGGTCACCACAAGAATCTGCTCAGGGCGCAGCTCCTTCTCAAGCAGCAGCAGAATGTAGAGTGCGGCTATTGTCCAGGTTTTGCCGGTGCCGGCGCTGGCTTCGATCAGGTTGAGGCCGGAGATGGGTATTGATGCCAGATTGAGGGGTTTCATGATGCTTTCATGGCAACAAGGTCTAAGAGGAAGGGAATAAAAACCTTACCACCCCCAACCCCTCCTAAATTTGGAGGGGAGCTTGAAACTCCCCCTCCTTTCTTTAAGGAGGGGGGTGGGGGGTGGTAGCATTTCATCTATTTCTGATCAATTGCCGACAATTTCCAGGGGTTGTTGCCGACCGGACGGGTAAAGGTCCAATACTCCTCGAACTTGACCGGATCGCTCTTGCTGCCGGTCAGTACGGAACCGGTTTCATCAGTCGTATAGTCAAGCAGGTTGGCATAAATAAGGGTATTGATGTAATCCTGCCCCGATTCCTGCCACGCTTCAACGATGTCAACGTTGCGAACGGCTATGTTTTCGAGCCGGTTGATCTGTTTGTCCCTGATCAGTCTGTCAATATCCGCCTGAAAAATGCGCCGCATCTCATCAGTCAGGATGCCCTGTACCGGCGTCAGATCACGATTCATCCACGCTCCCTGAATCTTGAAGAAGTTGTCCATGACCAGGTCGTTATAACGGTTTTCGTCAAAGGACGAGTCAAACTGGCGAATATGCGCCAGCCCGGTTTCTACATCCTCTGATCCCGGAATCTGGTTCTGAATCCCCTGGGAAACCGGGGTTACATTCCCCCCGCGGTATTGTTCAGGTTCAAAAGAGTTTAACGAACTTCCTGCTCTTTTATTCTTGATATAGCGATAAATCAGGTAGCCGATACCGGCAAGCAATATAATTTCAAACAGACCGATACCGCCTCCTCCCATGCCGCCACCCATGCCGCTGAATCCGAGACTCCTGAACAGCATCCCGCCAAGCAATCCGCCAGCTATTCCGCCGGCCATGCTTCTCATAAACCCGCCGGCTGCCGGTTGCTGGAAGGGAGGGGAGGGCGCTGCCTGCTGAGATTGCGAAGGAGATGGCTGAGAAGTCGGGCTGGCGGGGCGGGAGTAGCTGCGTGAACCGGCACTCCCGATGGATCGGCTTCCTCCGCCCGCTCTGGCATGAGCCTCGAACTCCATAACGGCGACAGAGAGAAACATAATGGCAGCCAGTAGTGAAAAAACCTTTAGAGCATGCATCTTCATTCGTTGAAACTCCTTGTGAATTATAAAGTTCCGGGGTCTTGTATTTAACATCATTATTTTCTGAAGATAAGTGCAGAGTACACTAAAATCAAGGCAACCTCGATAAAAAAGCAGCGGATGACCGGACCGGCAAACCGCTGCTTTTCAGATTCTTATGAACCGATGTAATAGGATTATTTTATTAAAGCTGTTGCTATGGCCTGAATCTGGGCATCCGTGAGGCCCATGGTTCCCATTCCCAGCTTTATCTGAGCGGCTGTTCTGTTCGATTTTGTGCTGTTGGCAAGTGGGCCGTGGCAACCGGCACAATACGTACCGTAAAGGTACACTCCGTCAAGCGATCGTTCTATGACAGGCATGAAGCCGGGATCAGGGGTTGCTGCCGGAGAAGTGGAAAGTAATTGGGCGGTTGGAAACTTAACTGCACTGGTCTGACTGGCATTGAAAACAACATTCATCGGATTGTGCCCGCGCTTGTCATTGGTGTGGCAATTGTAGCAATGCTTGTCATAGAGTATGCCGCCACCCAGGAGGTTCCAGACATGAGTATGGGAGGTTGAAGTGTCAGGAGTCGATGAAGTCAGCGTTACCCGCATGCCGTTGTTGAGGTCAATCATCTGCAATTTAGAAAGTGCAATAACATGAGAGTGGCCGGTATTGTCGCTACTGCGGTATTGGAAAGGGGTGGTCGCGGTAAAATTCGGATCAGTTGCAAGGTCGATATCGGAAAAAGGTATTTCAACATTATGCCCGTGACCGTTTGTCAGATCTGAAACGATAGTTGATGCCGTCAGTTTCACTGCAGGGACATTGTCTCCCCTGTCGTCTCCGCACCCTGGTATCGTGGCCGTCATGACAATCGCTGCTGCTGACAGTATAATTACCTTCAATATAACGTTCATGGAACCCTCCCGATTTACCCTTCTCACTATCTGAGTAAACTATTTGGCAAGTTTTGCCCTGATGGCCTCGACAACATAATACGCATCATTGATAGCGGTGTAGATGAGGTTCGGATGCTTTTCCTCTGCAATCGAACCTTCGCTGATCCTCATATAGGAAGGTGAAATGGCCCCGCCGATGACGTACACCCCTTTTCGCGTGGATTCAAAATCTGATGAGAGCAACACCAGGCGATCACACTCTTTAGCGATCTTGCAAACACCGGATGTGCAGGCAATACTCTGGATATTGAGTTTATCGAAGATCGGCACCGGTCCCTGTGATCCGATACAGGCGATGACATTCTTCATCGGGAAGCTCAGGGCGTGGTAGAGATCGATGCCGTCAGACTGCTCGAATACGT
This sequence comes from Desulfuromonadaceae bacterium, assembly GCA_049696195.1. Taxonomy (GTDB): domain Bacteria; phylum Desulfobacterota; class Desulfuromonadia; order Geobacterales; family Pseudopelobacteraceae; genus JACRCG01. The sequence goes on from JBAVTM010000100.1 coordinate 7,914, forward strand.
TGATGCGGATGACCAGGCGGTCTACCCCTTCTGCATCGACTTCACCGATACGAGGCATCGATCCGGGCAACAGTCTGATGTTTCCACCCAGCAGTATCTCTTCCCCAAGACGTTGAGCGGTTTCCTTGTTGACGTCAAACGTCTCAGCCATGTGCGCCCAGTAGACCGGGTGGGTGTCTCCGGCCTCACGCTTGGCCTTGAGGATATTGATGATCACGTCAGCCGCAGTATTGCCGCCGCCGATCACCAGGGTTTTAATGCCGATATATTTGCTCGGGTCATCGACGTTTTTGGCGACCATCTTGGCATCACCATACACGGAGAGTTCACGCGGAATATTGCTGCCGAAGGAAAGTACGACCTTCCTGCCTTTGAAGCTGCCTTTGGAGGTGATTACCGTCAGGCCGTCACGCTCGTCCTTGATGTCTTCAAAATCCACTTCCGTTTGAACAAGCAGATTTTCATGCTGAACGAAATGCTGAACGTACTGCAGGTAGCTTTCCACCGTTACCGGTTTGTCTGGCGGCCGCAATTCATCCACCATAAATGGATCAGGGGCATCTTTTGGTTTCGATGCATACACCAGCTTTCCTTCGGGATAGGTATTTGCTATCCCCTGAAAAATGGCTTTTCCGGATTCAAGAACCAGATAGGAAAGGCCGTGCTTGTGGCACAGATAGGCGGTTGAAAGGCCGGCCGGGCCTCCGCCGACAATCAGAACATCATAGGTGATAGTATTCATTTCGCGTCCTTGTGACCTCAGTGATAATGTAATCAGAGTCTATACCATACTTTTTAACGTCGCAAGTAGCTTGTCATATGCGTTAAATACGCTATGATAAACTATCATATTAAAAAGGAGGTCACTATGGAAGACAAGGATAAGAAAGTCGCCGCAGCCGCTTTGTTGATATTTGCAGGCGGAGTTGTCGGAGCCGGTCTGGCGCTGCTGTTTGCCCCCCAATCAGGAAGCAAAACAAGAAAAGACATTTCCCGGTATTCAAAAAAAGCCCGAAACAAGGCCGATGAGGTGGTGGATGATCTTGCCGCCAATGTGTCGGACCTGGTTGAAGCAATCGGCGAGAAAACCGGTGATCTGCTTGAATCCGGCAAGGATGCGGCGGGCAGCGCCCGCAAAGATCTGATCCGCCTGATTGAGGAGGGCGCTTCGAAACTTGAAAAATTCAGGACAATGTTAAGAAGAATGTGAAAATATAATTACAATAATTTCAAAGGCTGGCGACTGATGCGGAATGCTATCAGTCGCCAGCCTTTTTATTTCAGAGTAGTTATGCAGCTGCTCCCGGCCTCCGGAATGAGCCTGTTGAAGTAGTCAATCGTAGGGAAACGATCAGACTGGCGCGGATCAACCTTTGAGCTGTAGCGGCTGATATAGATAAGATAACGAATCGAATAGCTTTCTGCCGTTGTCAGGTTGGTCTCGCTATCTTCACCCAGCAAGGTCCGTTCCGGATCGTAAGGGATAAAATCCTGCAATTTTCCCCAGAAACGAGCATCTTCCTTCGGCAGTCCTACCTGATGGGCGGAAATAATACCGTCAAAATATGGTCCAATACGGGTGGTTTTCATCTTCAGGTCGAGTGTTTTCGAATGAGCATTGGTGACCAGCCAGACCGCTTTGCCGGCATGTTTCAGGAACAGCAGAAATTCGACCACATAGGGATGCACGGCGATCAGATGTTCAATTTCCTGTTTAAGAACCGGAATATCGAGCTTGAGACGATCCGACCAGTAGTCAAGGTCGGTCCAGTTGAGCGTGTTTTCCTGGCTGCGGAACAGGCTGTACAGGTGTTCCTTGGCATAGTCAAGCGTCGTATGATTGCGCTGGCTCCAGCGCTGTGGGACATGCTCCAGCCAGAAGTGGTCGTCAAAATGGCGGTCAAGGATCGTGCCATCCATATCCAGAAGTACGGTATCGATGTTGTTCCAGTCAATAATCATCTGCAAATTTCACCCCCCTAAGCACCGTATCAGTCGCTGCACGACAATACGTCCAGGGCCCATTGCATGTCAAGTTGCGGAAAATATCTGCGTGTAGATCCCTTGCGTCTCACTATATCGCGAATATATAAACTTTATGACGAAGTGCGTGAGTATTCATTGTGTGACACAATTATTTGATTAAATATTAAAATACTGTATAAAGCACATTGCGTTCACGCGTGTAATCCCGTGGGGAGCAACACATACAAAATATATATTCCTGCCGTTTGCGATGGAGAAATTCATGGACATAAAAAAGATACTGCTCGTCGACGATGTCAACATGTTCCTTGAACTGGAAAAGGGTTTTTTCGAACGAGATGAATTTCAGATACTACTGGCAAGTAACGGTGAAGAAGCACTCGAAATGATGATTAAAAATCATCCTGACATAATTTTTATGGACCTGTATATGCCTGTCATGGATGGTGATGTGTGTTGCCACTTGATAAAATCGCATGATGAACTACGGCATATACCTGTAATCATGGTAACACAGGGTGGTAGTGATATAGATTTTGAACGCTGCTGGAAAGCCGGGTGCGATGATATTATTCCGAAGCCGATAAATCGCTTTTTATTCCTGTCAATGGTTAGAAAATATCTGGGCATCCCTTTCAGGGAATTACCCAGGGCTCTAGCCCGTCTGCATATTCAATGCAAAACATGCACGGATCCTGAGAAATTTCTCTCTAATTATACGGTTAATCTGAGCACCGGCGGATTTTTTATTGTGTCTACTGACATTTTACCGGTTGACACGCAGTTAAACATAGAATTCGTATTGCCTAATGATGGTAAAACCATAAAATGTTCTGCGAGGGTTGCCTGGATAAATCATCCCGAGTCACTGATTAATAAAAACCTCCCGGTCGGGATGGGTCTCCAATTTCTTGATTTGTCTTTAGATGGCATGGATTCTATACGTAAATTTATAACAGACCAGACACTGGTGCCGGAATGGTAACAA
>JBAVTM010000101.1:0-4583 GCA_049696195.1 Desulfuromonadaceae bacterium
GCGATTTCCCTTTTAAGGAGAATGAAGACCGTGCAGAGAAGGAGTACACTCAGGATACTTCCGGTTAAGAGCAGCCCGATCGCCTTTCGGGTGTCGGCCATATCCTCGACCTCCCGCTCTTGCAGAATTTTTCCCTCATAATCCTGAGACTCGGCCACCATCCCGCCGATCTCGTCCATGATCCTTTTGCCTCTGCCGGCCATCACCGCCCGGCTGGCGTCCTGATAACCTTTCGTCCTCCGGAGATCGATGGTCTCCTCTACCATGGCCAGCTTTTCCCTGATCAGCGGGGCGATGATGTCCAGACGTTTTTGCTGCCGAGGGTTGTTATTTGCCATGTCCCGGAGAAGCACCAGCCTCCGCTCAATATCTTTGAGCGCAGCCTTATACGGTTCCAGATATTTTTCGTCTCCCGTGATGACGAAGCCGCGATTCATCGTCTCCACTTCCCTCAGCTTGGAGAAAAGGGTGACCATTTCTCGTATCTCGGCATTGGAATGACGTTCCCATTGTTCGGATGCCACCAGTGAGGTCATTTCCATGCAGGAAAGCCAACCGATCGCCATCAGGATCGCCAGGGCAGCCGCAAACCCCGCGTTGATGATTATTTTTCTATTCAATATCCTCATTATCCCGATTCCCGAAATGTACCTCCAAGAGCTGACAATCTCTCATCGTCAAGTCTGGAGGGTGAAGTAAAAGGTCGCCCCTTTATCCGGATTCCCCTCGGCCCACACCCTGCCGCCATGGCGCCGGATGATCCGTTCCACCGTAGCCAGGCCGATGCCGAAACCTCTGCATTCTTCGACGCCGGGGAGGCGCTGGAAAGGGATAAAGAGCTTGCCCGCGTCCGCATTGTCAAAACCGGCGCCGTTGTCCCGGACGAAATAGACCGGTTCCCCGTCGATCTCCTTTGCGCCGAACTCGATGACCGCCTCCTCCCGCATGCCGGTATACTTCCAGGCGTTGCCGAGGAGGTTCACCAGGACCACCCGCAGCAGGTTCGGGTCCCCATTGACGCACATCCCGTCGGCGATCAGGAACGTGACCCGGCGAGAGGCCTCCATTCCTTTCAGTTCCTCGGCTGCCTCCTTCGCCATAAAGCTGAGATCGACCATGTCCCTGTTCAGTGTGGCATGTGTCAGCCGAGAAAAATTGAGCAGGGCCTCAATCAGCCGGTTCATGCGCATCGTACCGTCGTAGGCCTCCTGGAGATAACGCCGGCACTTTTCATCAAGAGCGGAGCCGCACATTTCCTTGACCGCCTGGCAGTAGCTGCTGACTATATTCAATGGATTGCGCAGATCATGGGCAACTGTGTAATTGAAGGCTTCCAGTTCACGATTGACGTCTTCCAGATCGGCAGCCCGCAGCGCCAGGCTGGTGTTCAGTCTCACGATCTCTTCATCGGCGGCTTTCCGTTTAGTGATGTCTTCCATGGCCAGGAGGATGATATGAGAGCCGATATCCTCCCGGAATATCTGCCGTGCGTTGAGCAGAATCGTCTTCCGGCCGATACCGGGAAAATCATGCTGAACTTCATAGCCGTTGATCACGGTGTCATGGGTGAGAATTTCCTCGACGAGTACCCGCAATTTGGGAATGTCCCATTGACGGTTGCCGAGGTTGCAGATGAAATTACCGATGGTTTCATCGGGTGTTACCTTGAAAGTGTCGTAGAAGCTGTGGTTGGCGGTGAGTATCTTCAGCTCGGAATTCAACACCACTATCGGCTCACGTAAAGTTTCGACGATGTTCTCGGCATATTCCCGGGCATTCTGTATTTCCGCTTCCAGCTGTTTGTCAGCCGTGCCGTCAACGATTGAACAGAGGATAAAACCTTCTTTACTTCCGATAGTGTCCAACATGACGCTTTCAAAGCGGCCATAGAGCACCGTGCCGTCTTTTCCCGTTACTCTGATTTCACATCTCTGCATCCCCGGTTTTTGCATGACGGATTCGAGGTGAAGGGGAAAAATTTCTTTCCCGACTGCATCAGCAATGAAATTGGTAAAGGGTCTATTGGTCAGCGATTGTCTCTGTATTCCCAACATGTGTGCGCCCGCAAGGTTTACTTCTTTAATCACTCCGCGCACATCAAATATGAAATAGCCGATGGGTGCGAAGTCATAGAGCTCGGCATACTTGTTCCGCGACAGCTCAAGTTCCTCCCGGGCCTGGAGCAGCTCTTCGTTCTGAATCTCCAGCTCGATCTGGTGAACCTCAAGTTCATGGACAAGCCTCTGTGTCTCTTCCACGCTCCGGGGAAGAAGATTTGCCGCTTTCGCATGCAACTGTTCTTCCGCGTGACGGCGCAGTCCGGCTTTTGCTGTTATCAGACTTTTGCCTGTATGGATTCCCATGCTGGCCCTTTAATTCAGGTTGTCAGCCTGAAGGCTGTCAGAAAGATCAGCCTCTTGATTTGACGCATTCAACATTCAGCGTCGGCCACGGCCACGTCCCTGGTCGCGCCGCAAGGTACCGACCCAGACGAGGACCGTGCCGATAACCCCGGCATAGACCATTACCTGGCCGGCATTATGATGCCACCCTGCATCCAGTGGAGCAGACGTCAGCATGGCACCGCCAATCACGAGCCCCGCAGAAGCGATGGCTCCGGTAAGCCGTTCAAGGTTGCGGCTGACGCGCCCTCCCAATGCCTCCACAGCAGGAGCCTGAAATCGGCCCAGATTGCCTTCGGAGATACGTCGCAGGGCGCGGCGGGTGTCGCCGGGCGCATCACTTACCAGACGCTCCATTTCGCGCGCCAGCTTGCTCGTTTTTTCCTTGATCCGCTCCAGTGAGAAGTGTTTCTCCGTCAGGCGCGAGATCTCCTCACGAAACGATTTCAGGTAGTCATGGTCCGGGTCGAGCTGGCGGATCATCGATTCCAGAATGACGAACGTACGCGTCAGCAGGAAAAACTCGGGGGGATTGTGGACCCCGTGGCGGCTTCCGGCACGCAGCAGCGAATCAAACGAATCTCCGATTGAAACCTCCGCCAGGTCGCTCCGGTGAATTTCATACAGCACCACCTTTATGTCCATCAACAGCGCCGAACGGTTGACGTTTTCGCTGGCCGATGTCATTTCGAGATAGGCATCGGTGGCAGCCCGCGCATCGCCTTTGACGACCGCTTCGAGCAGGAGCGTCAGCGATTCGCGCATCGGCTCGTCAAGCTCCCCCGTCATTCCGAAATCGAGAAGGGAAAGCTGCCCGTCCGGGAGAACGAATACATTGCCGGGATGGGGGTCGGCGTGAAACAGCCCTTCTTCGAAGATCGTTTGCAGCGACAGACGGACCAGGGTGTTGAGCAGCCGCGGCATCGCTTCCGGGTGGTGCTTTGCGTAGGAATCCACCCGTTCGCCGTCGGAAAACTCCATCGTGAGCACGCTTCCGCTCGAACGTTCCGTCACCACATCCGGAATCCAGAGATCGGGAACATCTGCCAGCGCGGTGCGAAAGAGCATTATGGAACGGGCTTCGTGGCTGAAATCGGTTTCGCGGTTCAGGCTGTTGGCAAATTCACTCACCAGGACGGGGAGGTCGAGTGCGCGCAGGCGTGGCACGAACCTTTCCCCCAACGCCACCAGGTAGTTCAGTGCCGCGATATCCGTGGAGATCATTTCCTCAAGGCCGGGGCGCTGAACCTTCACGGCCACGCGACGGCCGTCATGCAGTGTCGCCTCATGCACCTGGGCAATGGTCGCGGCGGCGAGCGGCGTGTCGCCGAACGATGCATACAGCTCCGCCATCGGTGCGCCCAGTTCCGCCTCGACCGTTGCACGCACCGCGTCAATGCCCTGCGCCGGCAGCTGGTCATGCAGCAGTTCCAGCTCATTGATGTACGCATCCGGCAGCATATCGCGCCGCATCGCGAGCACCTGCCCGAATTTGAGAAAGGTGAGCCCCAGTTCCTCAAAGGTTTCCCTCATCTCTTTCGGCGGCGGCAGGTGTCCCTTGCCGCGCAGGGCGCCCATGAACTTGTGCCGGGTAAGCACGCGCAGGATTTGTATCAGTCGCGGCGCCACTTTCAGCAGGCTGCTGTTCTCCGTATCGATCATTACAGCCATACATTCCTCCGGAAAGTCATGGCTATCCCCTCTTTACCAAGCAGGGACACCAGTGTCATCTGAACTGTTCGGCTTTAATCGCAGTCAGAGCAGTGCCAGAACCGCTTTTGCCACCGCCTCTGACGACGCCGGATTCTGACCGGTGAGCAGGTTGCCGTCGCGAAGGAAATATGACTGCCAGTCGATTCTCCTCGCGCTTAATCCGTCGGCGGCCGTAACGGCTTGACCGGCAGGGCTGCCGTTTTCCTGATTATATCACCCTGTGCCCTTTGCTGTGCAGCTGCACGTGGGCTATTTGGCCCGCAGGTACTGGTTCGGCCAGGATGCGTCCACGTGCAGCGCCTTGGCGGCATGGAGCGGCCAGTAGGGGTCGCGCAGCATCTGCCGCCCCAGCAGCACCGCATCGGCCTGGCCGGTGGCGACAATCTGCTCAGCCTGCACCGGCTCGGTGATGAAGCCGACCGCTCCGCTGGCAATCCCCGCCTCGGCCCGAACCCTGGCCGCGAACGG
>JBAVTM010000102.1:0-4877 GCA_049696195.1 Desulfuromonadaceae bacterium
CCCGACCGGGTAAACAAGGCTCGCGGGGAGAAGGGCAAATGCAAGGGTTAGGAGGTAAAAAACCGCTACTTGAAACGACCAGATTACAATTTTCATGACTAATTCCAGCTCCTTTTTAATGTGTACTACGGTGTTGTCCCATATAACCATCGTACCGGTGCAGCGTGCGTTGTATCACCCGCGTTCAGAAGATCGAGCCTCTGCTCCGGGTCATTATTTTATCCGCCGGATCGCGGAGAGTTTCGTGCGGTTCCCGCATTCATGGACACAAGCTGTCAGTTTTTACGGCCGATGTCCCGACAGGAATGAACGTTCATTCCTAAACTGTACAGACTTCATCTACGGACAACTAACCACATGAATATACGTCACGTTTGACCGGCACCTTACCGAATCCCGCAAATCTCAACCTCTTTTCGATACGTATCGGTCATGACTGCCCCGACCAACCTATAACGCCCCGCCTGCCAAAGAAAAAGCCACCCTGCTTCACGGTGGACATACCTCAGAATTACGATGTTTTACACAGGCTTAAGGAATCAGCTGCCGACCGACCAGCTGCCAATGCACGGAAGCACGGGCCGTCTAGTTCGTAGCCATCCCGCTGAATACGAGTGTTCCACCAACCCAGAGCAGCAGACCCCCGCCATTTTCCCAGACGGTCATGCGGCTGTCCCGGTAGCGCCCTTCCGAACCGGCTATCTCCGCGGGGAGCACGGCCGTCCCGCCGTCGGGGAGCTTCACGATGGCGATGCCGGCCGGGATGTCATGGACGATCTCCACTCTCTCTCCCGCAGCGGAGACATAGACCGTGGCCGTCCCGAGAACGCGGGAGGATGACGGGAGCGGCACGCCCGGCGCCGGAGTTTCCACCGGCACAGCGACGTTCGGCGCCGTTGCGCATCCCCCCCAGAGCAGAAGCAGAGCCAGGAACAGCGGGAAACGGAGCAGGGTGGTCAGCGGCTCTCTCACTTCCCGAGCGCCTCCTCGATCCGGTCGCAGAGGGTCTTCAGCACCTTGATGCGGGCATAATACTTGTCATTGGCCTCGACCAGCGTCCAGGGAGCAATTTCGGTGCTGGTACGGTCGATCATGTCACAGACCGCACGTTCATACTCGTCCCATTTCTCGCGATTGCGCCAGTCTTCATCGGTAATCTTGTACCGCTTGAAGCCGATCTTCTCCCGCTCCTTGAAGCGCTTCAGCTGTTCAGCCTTGGTGATGGAGAGCCAGAATTTCACGACGACGGTTTTATTCCGCACCATCTGCTCTTCGAAATCGTTGACTTCTCCGTAGGCCCGCATCCAGTCCTTGTGTGCGCAGAGCCCCTCGACCCGCTCCACCAGCACTCGCCCATACCAGGTGCGGTCAAAGATTGCAAAACGGCTTTTGCGGGGAATATTGCGCCAGAAGCGCCACATATAGGGCTGGTCACGTTCTTCCTCGGTCGGCGCGGCGACGGGGATGACCCGGTACTGACGGGCATCAAGCGCCTGGGTGATGCGACGTATACCGCCCCCCTTGCCGGCCGCGTCGTTCCCCTCAAAGGCCACGACGACCGATATTTTTTTGAAACCGGGGTGACGGGTCAACAGATTGAGCTTCCCCTGGTATTTTTCCAGTTCGCTTTCGAACTCTGCCTTTTTCAGTTTTTTCGACATGTCCAGCGTTCGCAGGATCAGCAGGTTATCGATGGTCGGCAGGATGGGGGGAATCGGCTCTATATGGCAGGTGGGTTCCGGAGCATCGAGGCGCTGACGCATGGCGGCGAGGATCGCCTTACCGATGGTCAGATAGCGATAGCGCGGATCGGTCCCCTCGACGATGGTCCAGGGTGATTCGGCCGTGCTGGTTGAGCGGAGCATCCGTTCGGATACTTTACGGAACTTGTCATACTTCTTGTAGTGATCCCAGTCGGTATCGGTCACTCTCCACCGCGTCCTGGAATCCTTTTCCAGATGCTTGAGCCGTTTTTTCTGTTCATCCTTCGACAGGTGCAGCCAGAATTTGAGTACCAGAGCCCCCTCGTCGCAGAGCATCTTTTCGAAACGGATGATCCGCTCCAGACATTGATCCAGCTCGGCGTTCTTGATCGTGCCGTAGACATTCTCCACCAGCGGCGCCGAATACCAGGTGCCGATGAAAACGCCAACCTTCCCCCGGGGGGGAAGCGCCCGCCAGTAGCGCCACATCTGGGGGCGCTCCAGCTCCTCATCGGTCAGGTCGCGCAGGGCATGGGTTTCAATGTGGCGCGGGTCCATCCATTCATTGAGAAGGTTGACCGTTTCCCCCTTGCCGGCACAATCGACCCCGGCCACCAGGATGATCACCGGAAATTTTTTCGCCTGGAACAGGTCGAGCTGGGCATCCAACAGCCCCTCGCGGACCCCGGAGATTTCTTTTTTCCAGAGCGCTTTGCTGATCTTGTGACCCAGCTCGGCGGATTCAAACATGATGCCCTCCCGGTATGACGGGAATACGAACTAACCGGTGCGATTATACCAGCACACTATTTTCCGGCCAGTTCCTTTGATCTGTTGCCGGCCGCATCGACGGCATTCATGACAAGGCCGCGAAACCCCCCGTTTTCAAGGGCATGCAGGGCGGCGATGGTCGTTCCCCCCGGCGACGTCACCTTCTCCTTCAGCAGGGTCGGATGCTCTCCGGTTTCGACAACCATCCGTGCCGCACCAAGCACGGTCTGGGCAGCCAGTTGGGCGGCAACATCCCGCGGCAGGCCGTTCTTGACGCCGGCATCGGACAGTGCCTCAATAAAGGTGAAAACGTAGGCCGGACCGCTGCCGGAGAGGCCGGTGACGGCATCCATCAGCTTCTCTTCCACAGAGACGGCGATCCCGGTCAGGGCAAAAATCCGGCGGGCAAGGTCCAGATCGTCTGCAGAGGCGTTGCGGCCGGGACAGACCGCGGTCGCCCCGGCACCGATCAGCGCCGGGGTATTGGGCATCGCCCGTATGACACGACAGCCGGGAGCCAGCCTGGCTTCGATTTTTGACGTCGGAATTCCGGCCATGATTGAAATCACGACCTGGTCAGGGGTAACGACCCGTTCAATCAGATCGAGAGCGCCTTCCGCCTGTTGCGGCTTGATCGCCAGAATGACGACCTCGCCCCACTCTGCCGCTTCTGCCGCATCGCCTACGACCCGCACGCCTGGAAATTGTGCCGCAATTTCGTCCCGCCTCCGGGGGCTGATTTCAGCCACGCAGATTCCGACAGCGCCATCCTCACGCAACACTCCCCGCATGATCGCTTCCGCCATGTTGCCGCCGCCGACAAAGGCTATTTTACGTATATTCAGCATGCACGTTCCTCCCGTTGGTTAGATAGTAACACCGCTTCTCGTCACCAGGGCAACGCCGGCGCAGATCAGACAGATGCCGGCCCAGCGTATGCCGCTGACCTGTTCACCAAGAAACCACTGCGCCAGAAAGGCGACCACCAGGTAGCTGAGCGCCTGGAGAGGGAGGGCCACCGAAAGGTCCTCCCACGACAGCACCGCCAGCCAGAGGCCAAAATAGACCGCCTGCAGCGCCGTGCCAAGAGTCAGGCGCCAGTTGCCGAGCGATTTGAACACGGTGTCGATAATCTGCCGCAGTCCCATGGCCGAGATATCGCCGGTGCTCTTCATCCCCTGCGTCAAAAAGATGTCGCCGACCGCCCCGGCGGTTATTGCTACCAGCATGACGACCAGTGTCTTCAGCATTTCACCTCTCCACGATAGTTTTGCAGTTGAATCTGCAATCCTTGCAGCTTCTGCCTGACGTGCGGACTTGTAATGGCAGCAAGCTCTTCCTGATGACGATAATCCGGCATGCGGCGGCTGATCTCGACGTCCGGCAAGATCCCGGGGTGAAAATAGATTTCCGTCAGACCTTCCTGCAGGCCGTCAATGATGTTGAGGACGTACTCCCCGGTCATTCTCCCCGAATTGAGCACCCCTTTGACCTCTGAAGCGTAGCGGATTCCCAGCCGGTCAAGCTCCGGCCGGGCATGATCGGTCAGGAAGCCGAAAATCAGGTTTTCGAGAGCCTTGCCGAATTTCCGCTCACGATCGAAGGACAGGTTATGGGAAAGCCGTTCCCGCGCCAGGCGAAACGTGGTGATGCCGTAGCGCGGCATCAATTCGGCCAGAATCCTGAACACCGTCGGGTGCAGATGCATGTTCAGGTGACCATCGATGTGCGTCAGCCCGATACCGGCATCCAGGACCTTTATGATCTGGGCCTCTGTCTCCCGTTTCAGCTGGCAGTAAAGCCCCCGATCGAAGAAATAGCGGATGCCGGACGTCACCGGGTTCTCGGAAAAATTGCCCCCGGCATCGATCAGATCAGGTAATTCGGCTGGCGGCAGCACCGCCCTTCCCTGTACGAGTGTCAGGTGCAGCCCTATCTGAAGGGCGGGATTGCGCCGGGCGATTTTGGCCGCCTCGTCAAACGCCGCCCCCCCCGCCATGATCGAAGCACACGTCAGGAGCCCGTTTTTCCACCCCTGCTCGACCGCCCGGTTGACGCCGCTTGACAGCCCGAAATCGTCGGATGTGATGATCAGTTGCTTCATTTTCACCGTTCCCTGGTTTGTGCGACCTCAGACATGGTCAGATGTGGAGGCGCCGAGAAGCGAGGAGTGAGGCGTACCACTCGGTACGCCGCAGGGACGAGCGACGAAGGCAACTCCGCAGATGGCCGTGTATCAGGGCGCACAGGATTCCTTACGTTTCCGCATGTACTCTAGGTACTGTTTCCCTTCCTTGAGCAGCTTCCGCCGTTCGTCGCCGTCGATGATCATCCGGCCAATGCTGCGGGCGATATACTTCGGGCGGAAATAAAACTTGTTATAGAATTCCTCGACCGAGTTGA
>JBAVTM010000103.1:0-2769 GCA_049696195.1 Desulfuromonadaceae bacterium
GGTATGCATTGCTGCCAATGCACTGATACGCCTGCCTGTCAGGCGGTTGAAGGTGCCTTCCTGCCTGAGTTCAGCAATATCTGACAAATAGACTGCAAGTGCATGAGGGTCAACTCCCAATGTACGCTCTTCACTGTCGATGAAATGAGGAATTGCACCGCAATAGGAAACCGCATTGGCAGTGGCAATGAATGTCAAAGTCGGCATCAGAACTTCATCTCCCGGAACAACGCCCGCAAGCAGCAGACAGGCATGCAGCGCCGCAGTTCCGTTGACGACAGTAACAGCGTGTTTTGCGCCGGTGTACGCGGCAAGATCATCCTCGAAGCGGTCTACAAACTTTCCAACAGATGAGACCCAGCCGGTATCGAGACATTCCTTGACATACGCCCATTCATTACCGTTGAAGCAGGGCTCATGGAGTGGCACGCAGGAACTGCTCGCACCGGTCACCGAGCGGATAGCCTCAAGCACAGATTTTGTAAATAATGAGGGGTTCATATGGTGTAACGGTCCGTTTTATAGAAAGCAAGATTTGCCGGAATTTTGAACCATTCTATAGTTTCTGTCAGGCCGCGCCTGAAACCTTCCATACCTCCATAACGAGGCTGCCAACCGGTAATTTCCAGCGCTTTACGATTGTCAGCCCAGAGACGTTCAACCTCGCTATTGTCTGGTCTCAGGCGGATATCATCGGTTTCGACACGGATTTCCACGCCCATGATATCGGCAATTAACTGTACCGTATCACCGATGGATACTTCAAAGTTACTGCCGATATTGATGACTTCACCCACTGACCGGTCCGATTCGGCAACAGCGATGAAACCCTCTACGGTATCCATGATGAAATTAAAATCCCGGGTCGGATGTAGAGATCCCAGCTTTATTGTCCGCTTGCCTGAAATAATCTGGGTAATAATTGAGGGAATTACCGCACGGGCGGATTGACGGGGGCCATAGGTATTGAACGGTCGAACAATGGCGACGGGTGTATCGAAAGAGGCATGGAATGACATGGCAATCTGGTCTGCTCCAATCTTGGAGGCAGAGTAAGGTGACTGACCTTGGAGCGGGTGTTCTTCTGTGATCGGTACAAAACGCGCGGTTCCGTAAACCTCACTGGTGGATGTGTGGACTACCTTCTGTACACCATGTTCACGGGCAGCCTGAACTATGTTCAGCGTTCCTTTGACGTTAGTATCAATATAGGAGTCTGGAGAATGGTAGGAGTAGGGGATGGCGATAAGCGCCGCAAGATGCAGGACGATATCACACCCCTTCATCGCCTCTTTTACACCATGAGGGTCCCGGATATCGCCGGCAAAGATATCGAGTGATGTTTTGATGTTCGAATCGCTCTGCTCAAGCCAGCCCCAGGAATTGAAGGAATTATAGAACACGAAGGCGCGGACGTCGTGGCCACGTCTGACGAGCTCTTCAGCCAGGTGTGAGCCTATGAAGCCGTCGGCACCTGTTATCAAAATTTTGCCCATTTTCGACCTGCCTCTTCAATGACGTTAGAAGTATTCTGTTTTTTCACCGCAAAAAAGGTGCCTTAACACTCATTTTCATTGCAATTGGGCCGCCACTAACTCCGAATTGCCTGTATGCGAGTCGCCAGGTCCCTTCAACAGAGACTTCAAACGGAAACGGTTCGGGATGATGAAAATAGAACGACGGGCTTCCTGCGCCACATGCTATGAAGTATCTCCCCGGACGTAATACATTGGCTGGGACAACCCATTCACCGGACCATATACCTGGTTCACGTCTGTCTAGCAGTTGGGGATGTTCCTCCCAATCGCCCATGCTCCAAAGTGGCGTCTGCTCGCCGGACATTATGTTGATTACCAATGAGACCCCGGCCAATGGGCGTTTGACTTCGTAGGTTACAATTACTCGAATATCTTCATCGCTTCTGAAAACAGAAGTCAATGTACCGTCTACACGCTCAAGCCTTGCAGAAACAAACTGAATTTCATCGTTTTCACCACCACTAAATACAACTTCTGCGCTCTGCCTTGAAAAGCCCTCCAGCAAATACTGTTCGGCAATCTGCGAAGAGGGGCCAGTCATTACAATATGTCCCTTACTCAAGTAGATACATGTTTGGCATAGACGGTTTATCGCTCCCATGTTGTGACTCACAAAAATAACCGTTCGTCCCTCTTTAGCAGATACATCCTCCATCTTCCCCAGGCATTTTTTTTGAAACTGAGCATCACCGACCGCCAATACTTCATCAACAATCAAAATCTCTGGTTCAAGGTGAGCGGCAACAGCAAAAGCCAGCTTAACATACATCCCGGATGAATAGCGCTTTACCGGCGTGTCCAAAAAATTTTCTATCTCGGAAAAGTCAACAATCTCATCGAACTTATTCCTGATCTCCTGCTTGCACATGCCAAGGATAGCGCCGTTCAGATAGATGTTTTCCCGTCCGGTCAACTCAGGATGAAATCCGGTGCCAACTTCGAGCAGACTTGCCACCCTGCCTTTGATCCTGATACTGCCGGTTGTAGGTTCGGTAATTCTGGAAAGTAATTTAAGCAGGGTTGATTTACCAGCGCCATTACGACCAATGATGCCGATACGTTCACCCTGTTTGACTTCGAAACATACATCTTTCAAGGCCCAGAAATCTTCAGATGCAGATGCATGGGGCAAGTGAAGCGTGGCAAGGGTACGTCTAAAAGGATGACACAGCCTCGTACCAAATGTTGCTACGCTGTTGGTGAGAACTTCGCGCAGGGAAGAGTACTCCTC
>JBAVTM010000104.1:0-6179 GCA_049696195.1 Desulfuromonadaceae bacterium
CTCTATAGCAAACTTGACATGGCCCAGGGAAACCTCGAACGTGCCAAAAAGTATTATTGTGGACAGGGTCCGCAGGCAAATGCGTATATGAAAAAAATTCTTACCGTCCGACAGGAGATGATTGCTGAACTGAACCTGCAGAGCACTACGCTCGTTCTGGCGGCCTCGGCATCATGACCGGACCACGGCGCTGCCATACAGAACAGGAGTGATGCCGTTTCAGTTCCGGCAGCCGGTTGTCCGGGCGTCTCGTTTCAACCGTATGGTGCGGCCGCATGAGGAGACCTCCAAACGGCCGCCGCGGGTGTTTTTTCTTGATATGAAAGGAGCCGCTCTGCTATAGTCGGGCGGCTTTTTTGTTCGCCGGATCCTTATTCAGACAGGAGTAATTTGTGGAGAGAGGAATGTCTTCAGACAGCTCGACCGGCCTCACGCTTCGATCGAAGATGGTCCTTCTTTCCGCGGCAGCTTTTATCGGCATCCTGCTGGTTGGTTTGATCAATCTGTTTATGATGAATGAAGTCAGAATTGGCGGCACTACCTACCGATACATTCAAAAAGACAAGGATGCCCTGGAAAGTATCGCGCTGCTGAAATCAGACCTTTTTCAGATCAACAGTGAAATGCAGAACTTCATGCTTGAAGCGGATCCCGCCATCGCCGAAAAAAACATCGCCACGATAAAAATTCTCACAAATGATATTGAACTCAATTTCGGAATTGCTCTTGAATCGGTTGAATCACCAGAAAGGCATGCCGGCATCAACAAGGCAAATACTATCTGGGAGGAATACAAGAAAACGCTGCTGAATGAGGTGCTGCCTGCAGCAGCCAAAGGTGATGTGCTTAAAGCCAGCTATCTCATGACCGGGATCCAGGCGCAGCGGTTCAGTACATTCAGCAAAGCGATTGCAGAGATGGTCGACCTGATCCGACAGGATGTCAGCACCAGCGAGCGACGGGTCGCGGCAAGTATCAGAACAAAGATTGCCGTTTCTGTCGTGGTTACGATTTTTGTCATCACCCTGATCGCCCTGTTTTCATATTTCATTACGGCATCTATTACCAGGCCGCTCAGAAGCTGTGTCGATTTTGCCAAAGCCATGGCTGGCGGCCGACTGGATGCCCGTCTGGAAGTACGCGGCGGCGGAGAGGCTGCCGATCTGGCGCATGCAATGAACATTATGGCAAAAAATCTGCACGGTATGGTTTCGCGCATCGGTTCTGCCTCTGAAGTACTCACCTCCATCGACAACAATCTCGAAAATGCCGCACGTCAGGTGGTAAATTCCGCTCAGATGCAGGAAAAATCCGTAGTGGAAACATCACGTGCCGTGGTGCAAATCAACAAATCGGTGCATGAAGTATCCGAAGGGATTGACAAGCTTTCGGAGTCGACCGCCGGAACGTCTGCATCGTCGCTTGAGATGGCTGCAACCATTGAAGAGATCGCGATGAGCGCCGAACAACTGGGGGAGTCGGTTGAAGAGGTCAGTGCTTCAATTACGGAAATGGCCTCTTCGGTCAAAGAGATCGGCACCAGCATTATCAATTTGCTAGACGCATCAACAACGACGGCATCATCAATTGCCGAGATGGATGCTACCATCAAGCAGGTAGAAAAAAACGCCAAGGATTCCGCCGCTATTTCTGAAATCGTCCGAAGTGACGCAGAGATCGGCAAAAATGCCGTCCTCGAAGCGATCGCCGGTATGCAGGCGATCAGAGACTCTTCACAGATAACTTCGGAGGTCGTTGAAACTCTCTCGTTACGGGTAAACGATATCGGAGCCATTCTCTCCGTGATTGATGAAGTCGCGGAGCAGACTAATCTACTGGCTCTCAATGCCGCGATCATAGCGGCTCAGGCCGGTGAGCATGGCAAAGGCTTTGCCGTGGTTGCCGACGAGATTCGGGAACTGGCCGAACGTACCAGCAGCTCCACCCGTGAGATTGCATCGGTCATCAAGGGTGTCCAGGAAGAGACGCGGCGTGCGGTGGATGCGATCAGCCAGGCAGAGGAAAGTATTGCTGCAGGCGAAAAGCTGTCGCAACGTTCCGGTACCGCCCTGGAGAAGATCGTCACGGGCGTGGAGCGGGCCGGAATTCAGGTAAGCGAGATCGCCAAGGCGACAGTTGAGCAGGCGCGGGGCAGCCAGAGTATTCGGGAGGCTATGGAAAGCGTGGAAGATATGGTTGAGAGCATCGCCAATTCTTCGCGTGAGCATTCCCGCGGAACCGATATGATCTCGGCGGCGGTCGAGCGGATGAAGGATCTCACCGTCCATGTGCGCACTTCTACCCGAGAGCAGAGCCGTGCCAGCAACCTGATCGCCCGGTCAGCGGAAGATGTAGCCGCCATGGTGGACCAGATACGCAGGGCGTGCCGTTCGCAGGTAGACAACAGCGCCCTGATTTCGAAATCGGTCAATAACATTGAAGTAGCAACGGTTGCTAACGTTCAGGCAACAACGGTCATGAATGCTGCGGTTACGGATTTAACGCATCAGATTGACCTTCTTGACAAGGAGATGTCCGGTTTCAAGATATGACCGGCCGGATGATAACGATATGAGCAGACTCGCGTCGCACTTTAACACACTTCACACACGGGATTCCAAGGCATTGGTAACATTTATTACCGCCGGTGATCCGGATCTGTCCACGACTGAAGAGATGATCTATCTGCTCGAGGGCGCGGGAGCCGACGTTATCGAGCTCGGAGTTCCTTTTTCAGACCCGATGGCTGACGGTCCGACAATTCAGCTCTCCTCGGAAAGAGCTCTGTCATCCGGAACGACGCTTCACGGAATCATGGAGGTCGTAAAAAAAGTCCGCTCCCGCTCCAGTATTCCGATTATTTTGATGGGATATCTTAACCCTCTTCATGCATACGGATACGACAGCTTTTGCCGTGACGCCGTAGAGGCCGGAGTCGACGGCGTCCTCGTTGTGGATATGCCGCCGGAAGAATCGCAGGAGCTGACCGTTCCGGCCCGGCACCATGGGCTGGATGTGATTTTCCTGCTTACACCGACCTCGGATGCCGCTCGCATCTCTGCCGTAGACCGCCTCGGCAGCGGCTTTGTCTATTATGTCACGGTAACCGGGGTAACGGGGGCCAGAACCTCAGTTTCAGGCACACTGGCGCAGGAATTGTCACGGGTGAAGCAGGTCATTACACTCCCAGTCATGGCCGGGTTCGGCATCTCTACCCCGGAACAGGCCGCCGAGGTAGGGCGACTGGCGGACGGGATCGTCGTTGGCAGTGCCATTGTCAAACTGTTCGAGCGGTTCAGCGGGGAAGAGCTGAAACAACAGCTGCGTCGGTATGTCAGTGATCTGAAACATGCCCTGATGGATAGTGGACGTGCTTGACAGCGCATCCCGATTCTGATATCCAGCAGTTTTACTTGTACTTAACTATTTCACTAATACGAAAGATCGGGGTTACCTATGAGCTGGTTTACGAAAGAAAGAGTCGGCATAGAAAAATCAGGGGGGAAGAAAGTCACGTTTCCTGATGGAATGTGGGTCAAGTGCCCGGGCTGCTCCGAAACACTCTTAAGCAAGGATGTAGAAGCCAATCTGCAGGTCTGCCCGAAGTGCGGTCACCATTATCGGATTTCCGCACGCAAGCGCCTTGAAGCCCTTCTTGATGGCGGCGTCTGGCAGGAGTTTGATGCCAATGTGACATCGGTCGATTTTCTCGAATTTAAAGACGCCAAGAGCTATCAGGAACGTATCGACGCCGCTCTGGCCAAGGGGGGGGCAAAGGATGCGGTAATCTGTGTCGAGGGAGCTATCGAAGAGCTGCCGGTTCAGGTTTCCTGTTTTGATTTTTCCTTCATGGGGGGGAGCATGGGGAGCGTTGTGGGAGAAAAAATTACCCGCTCCATCGAACGCGGCCTGCAGAAACGCCAGCCGGTGATCATCATCTCCGCTTCCGGCGGGGCACGCATGCAGGAGAGCATCCTCTCCCTGATGCAGATGGCCAAGACATCTGCCGCCCTGGCAAAACTTAAAGGCGCCGGCATCCCGTTCGTATCGCTGCTGACCGATCCCACCACCGGCGGCGTGACCGCCAGCTTTGCCATGCTGGGAGATGTTAATATTGCCGAACCGAAAGCGCTGATCGGCTTTGCCGGCCCGCGCGTCATCGAACAGACGATTCGCCAGAAACTGCCGGAAGGCTTTCAGCGGGCGGAATATCTGCTCGATCACGGCATGATCGATGCGATCATACCACGCAATGAAATGCGCACAAAACTTGCTTCCATACTGAAAATGCTGCATCGTCCCGCCGCCTGACATGCCTCTGGCAGACGTGCTGGAAAGGCTCTACGCCCGTCGGCGCTTTGGTATACGACCAGGCGTCGACAGGGTCGGCACGCTGCTCGGGCGCCTTGGGAATCCTGAAAAACAGTTTCGCACGGTTCATGTCGTCGGCACGAACGGTAAAGGCTCCACCTCAGCCTTTCTCTCCTCTATCCTCCGCAGCGCCGGGCACACCGTTGCCCAGTTCAGCTCTCCTCACCTGGTACGTTTCACTGAGCGTTTCAGAATAAACGGCACGGAATATTCCGCTGATAAACTGGCGGACAAGCTGCATGCCGTGTTGCAGGCCGCACCGGAGGAGGCGACTTTTTTTGAAATAACAACGGCTCTGGCTGCATATATCTTCAGCGAGGAGCGGGTTGATCTGGCGGTCATGGAGGCCGGAATGGGCGGCCGTTCTGATGCGACGGCCGCCTTTCATGGCGAGATGACCATACTTACCCCGATCGCCCTCGACCATACCGAGTATCTCGGTGCAACCATCGAGGAGATAGCCAGGGAAAAAGCCGGAATCATCGAGCCCGGGACGGTCGTTGTCAGCGCTGAACAGCCCGCTGCAGCCCGCCTGGCAATCGAAGAACAGAGCCGCGCCGGGAACTGTATCTTGAAAATGCTCGGCAAGGATTTTTCGGCGAGTCGGAACCCCGACGGCACCCTCGATTACCACGGCCTGAACAGAACCCTGACGCAGCTCACCCCCGGTATGGCGGGGCGCTATCAAACACTGAATGCCGCAGTTGCGCTTGCAGCGGCAGAAGCTCTTGAAGCCGGCGGAATGGGCATACCCCCTTCAGCATTCACAGAAGGTATCACCGCGGCATACTGGCCGGGCCGGATGGAGCTGGTGCCGGGCACTCCGCGTCTGCTGCTGGATGGGGCACATAACCCTGCCGGTGCATCTGCTCTGGCGGAAGCGCTGCGCGACTATTCCTACTCACGGCTGCTGCTGGTGACCGGGGTCTGTAATGACAAGGATGTCGAGCAGATCTATGCCCCGCTGGTGCCTCTTGTTGACAGTATTTATACCGTAACTCCCGCTGTCGAGCGAGCCTTGAAAGATGAAGAACTCTCCCTTTTTTTTCACACGCAGGGAATCGCATCCCGGCCGTGCGGCTCTGTCGTGGCCGGGGTCAGCACAGCCCGCAGCGAAGCATCCGAAGGGGATCTTATTCTGGTGTGCGGCTCGCTCTTTGTTGTGGGTGAAGTCAAGGCATGGCTTGAGCAGGTGAATTATACCGGAATCAGAGGCTGATCGTTTCAATGATGCCCATCAACTATCCAACCCTGACATACAGGATACGTACGTTAACAACGTTGTTTGCCGCCAGAAAAGCGTTGAAAACAGCGTCTGCCGCACTAATCGTTTTCTGCTTTTTCAGCTGTCTGACACCGTCAGCCGGAGCTGCCGAATCGGCCGTTTCCGATGAAAACATACATATCAACGCCGACCGCATGAGCCAGAACCAATCGGATGGAGTATATACCGCGGAAGGAAATGTGGTCGTGCTGTGGCAGGGGATGAATCTAACCGCAGACAAGGTCCGCTATGCCGCAGCAACACATATGCTGCATGCAACCGGAGCGGTTGTTCTGTCTAAGGGGCTTGCCGTCCTGAAGGGTGAAACGCTGGATCTGAATATGGATTCCGGTCGGGCTGAAATGGATTCAACGCAGCTTACCGTTCCCGGCACGGGGATGACTGTCACCGCTGAGAAAATTAGCCGTATTAACGAAAGCGAGTTCACTGCAACGTCCACGGAGCTGACCACCTGTGACGTGCCTGATCCAGCCTGGAAGTTCGGTGCTGACAAGCTCAAGGTCAACCTGCTGGGGTATGCCAC
>JBAVTM010000105.1:0-1961 GCA_049696195.1 Desulfuromonadaceae bacterium
CAACCGACCCGGTAACAACCAGAGATGCGGCATTGGTTAATCCGGGTACCGTAGACGATATACTTAATGCCGGTGCGGGCAGCAGATAGGTTACCCGTACCGACTGAGCCGGAGTCGTGTTGCCGGCGGCGTCACTGGCTATGACGGTAATCGTGTTGTCTCCGGCAACAAGGCCGGTTACGTCGCTTTTCCAGGTGGAAGCGGATGTATAGACGACAGGGCCCGCTACGGCTGTGGCGCCGGCTGTTACGGCAACAGAGGCGCCCGCGTCTACCGTGCCGCTGATGGTAACAGTGGAAACGGTGACCGTTGCAGGAACCGGGTCAATAGTGAGTGTTGGCGGAGTAACGTTAACCGGATTTGTGCCGCCGTCGATTCCGTACATCGTGATATTGCCGAAACCGTTCACAACCATCAGCCGGTTGTTTGCAGCATCAAACACGGCGCCGGAAGGAGACATAAGCGAGCCGTTTACGATTCCTGACGAGCCGATGTAATTATTTGCGGTACCGGCAACATTCAGAGCCAATCCGGTAGCAGGATCAACGACATGAATAGTATTTCGCCCTCCATCAACGACATATATCCTGTTAAGAACAACCGGCGTCTGCCCCTTGCTGTATTCAAAAACAACGGCGGTCGGTGAAGCTAACTGCATCGGACCAAGTGAAGTCGTATATGACGTTGTTCCACCGCTTATCGCAACTCCGAGGCTCTTGACAAAATTACCATCAACGTCAAAAAACTGCACCCTGCTGCTAAAATTATCGGCCACAGCAAGCTGGCGCGAAACTTTTTCAAATGAAATCCCTGTCGGCTTGCACAGCTTGCCAAGCGGGTTGTACACGGTAGCGCCGCTTGCATCGACGGCAACACCCTGGGCAAAGGCTTTCACGTACTCGCCGGATGCGGTATACATTTCAACCTGATTCGCACTACTGTCGGCAACATAGATAAAACCGGTAACATCATCCACCGCGATGCCGACAGGTGACTGAAGCTGTCCACCGGTCAAACGCCCTATTTCCTGCCCGGTTGCCGCGTTGTAGCGGACAACGGAAGATGCCTGGCTGGCCAGCAGCGAACCATCCTGTGCGAAAGCGAGGCCGCTCGGAGCATCTACAGTAGTAATTATCATCTGCTGAATGCCGTATGCATTAAACTTTACAATTCCGTCAACGCTCTTATCGGAGACATAAATATTCCCCGCTGCGTCAAGCGCTATACTTGCCGGGGCACGAAGACCCTGTTTCAACGGGCTCAGTATTGTAACTATCGGTGAAGTGGCGGCATTAGAAACCAAAGGCAGTAAAATGACGGTTGCCAACAGCGTTACAATCCTTAACGCAATAATTTTTTTCGCACGTCCAAGCATCTCTATGCCTCCGTTATTGTGGAGATTTTGGTATTCTGAATGCATATACATTTATCCATACGCTGATGTTTCATTAAGATAAAATGCAATATATATGCCACCAGTGGATTTACTTCAGATACCCAAACTTCTTCATCCTGTAGCGAAATGCATCGATACCCAGATTAAGTTTTTTAGCCGCTTTTGACTGATTCCATTCTGTTATTTCAAGCGCCTGCCTGATGAGTTCTTTTTCGACCTCTTCGATATCAATCCCTTCCGGTGGGAGGTGAAACGCCGAAACCGGGGCACCGCTCTGCTGTGAAGCCTTGGCCACTATTTCCAGCGGCAGATGTTCAAGCAGCAGGGTCTCGTCATTACCGAGTATAATCGCCCGCTCGATGACATTTTTCAACTCACGTATATTGCCGGGCCAGCTGTATTCGGTCATTATCCGCTCAGCCATACTGGCGATGCCCTGAACTTTCTTGTTGAAGTCCTTGTTGTACATGCTGATAAAATGAGTCGCCAGCGGAATAATGTCTTCTTTGCGCTCGCGCAGCGACGGCAGGAAGATCGGGATTACCTGTAACCGGTAATAAAGGTC
>JBAVTM010000106.1:0-2851 GCA_049696195.1 Desulfuromonadaceae bacterium
AGTGGTAGGAATTTTGCTTCCGGATACGGCGGTAGTTGGTACGAATCCCCGCCCGGAGGCGTAAAATAAGCGGCACAAAAGCTGGCAGGGCACAAAGCCCTGTCAGCTTTTGTTTGAGGGGTCACCGATGAATATCCGTGGAGCGGACACGGTGCCTATCTTGGGAAAGAACAGTTTTCGTGGTTCACTACCGACTATGGATGCAGAGCAGGCCCGGAAGACGTATGATTCGTTTACGCAGGATGGAGTTGGTGAAGGGAAACGCAGAAGAAGAATAATGAGAAGAATAATGGGGGTCACGTTTACAAAACACAAATATGTGATTTGTAAACGTGACCCCTGATATGTGTTCCTGGTTAGGGTCAACACAAAAGAAAAACCCTTGATGCCGCTCGCCTTCCAGGTTGTGACGGCTATTTTTCTATTTGCAGGGTTGCCACCACGCCCGCATGATCTGAGGGAAAGGGCGAACTGTCGCCGACCAGCGCTACATCCAAAATTTCCAGGTTCCGTGCGAAGATCAGATCGATCCGTTCGAATGGGGAGGACGGGCCGGCATAGATATCTTCCCGGAAAAGCGGCCAGGTGAGCCCAAGTTCGTTCGGGTGGAGCATTTGCCAGGTATCGGTATAGCCCTCCGCGACAATCATGGCCGCAGTTGGCGTCTGGTCCGGGCCGACGTTAAGCCCGCTGACGTCGGAATTGAAATCTCCCGCCAGAATCACCGGGAGTTTGGATTGTTGCATGATCTCGATCAGTTCATTCCCTTGCAAGACTTGGGTAGTGTCGCTCTGACTGATAGGGCTTTCCAGGTGGGTGGCGAAAAAGCGCAAACTTTTGCCCCGGATCTTGGCATCAACCGAAAGCCAGCCATTAAGTTGTTCGGGAAAACCGGGCACCGGGGTAATGGTCGCCTGATAAACTCCGGATTGAACGTTTGACAGGGCCAGTTCCGACTGTTTGAGATCTGTTCGCGCCAGGATCACGTTGCGGTCGAGAAAGCGCAAATAGGATCCGTCCCCTAACGGCGCCGTGATATCGGTAAGGTCCTGGGCGGTAACGACTTTATACTGTTGGTTACGGGCTGCAAGTGCGTCGATAATCAGATCGAGTTGGTCGGCCAGGACTCCGACTTCCCCGGTAGCCGAAATTGTCTGCCATAGCGTTACTTCCTGCAGAGAGATCAGATAGGGTTGCTGGTTGGCAATTTGGTCCGCCAGCAGCCCGGCGCGGCCACTGAAGTCGGTAGCCTGTAGTTCAGCATAGGTAAGATTGGTCGCAGAAATCGGATCTGTGACAAAAAAGAACAGCAGATCTGTTCCCGCATCCATGTTTTGCGTCATGACTTTTACCACGCGTTTGTCGCTGTCGGCAAAAGCAGGCGACATGGTCACGCTGATCGTGAGTGTCGCGATTAACAGCATTAATGCCAGGATACTACATCGCCGTTTTGTCACTTTCTTGAAAAATTTCATAAATCCTCCTTTGGTAGGGCATTGACTGCTTGTGGGGAAAGCAGAGGAGAGAGACTGTCTTGCATGTATATGTTAAGAGTTATCCGTTATCTAAATAGATATTAACGATATCACTGATCATTGCACTGTCAAGTGACCTTCAAAGCCCCGGATGGAAATAAGGGTGAGGGAACAACTCCTGCAGAGTCTACCGATTGGAGATCAAAGTCCGCCAAAGGTTTTAATGTAACGGACCAGACTTTTCATTTCAGCGGAATCCACGGCAAGGGGCTTTCCTTTCAATGACTTGGTGATACAGGTGTTAGTTATAGCGGCCAGTTTATCCTCGGGAAAGGTTGCCGCCCATTCCAGTTTTCTTCCCCCGGGATGGCAGGTTGCACAACTTTTCCCGTTTGTTCCGAGCTTTACGTTTTCAAAGAGCAATTTCCCCTGATCAGCATGAGTTGCGTCTCCCGGATCGACCGGAGGTTCATCTCCATAACCCCAAGCTATGTTGCCTGCTAACAGTATGACCGTAACTGCGATTGCTATTTTCATTGGTGAATCCTCCCTTTATTTTTTGGTAACTGTACCCTATGTTTTCATGGAGTCAAATGGTCTCTCCCGCAGGCCCTGCTTGGCACTAAAAACTGAGGTGTTAAGGGGCTACATTACCGACTGATTAATGACGAATATCGAAAACATTCCATCAGGTCGTTGGTTCGCCCAGCTTTATCGGTTTTGGGTAATGTCCTGACTTCGCCGCAACTGATAGAGGGGGAATTAGTGTGAATACGCTATGCAAATTCTCAGCGAGGACTGAAATTCACTGGAAGGGCGGTTTTCATGTTGATCTTTTTTTACCCCTCACTTGACAGTCGGTAAATACCCTGTAGAATTAAAATAACATAAGATAGCATAAATAAACTGCCAAACTCCGGGTGACCGGGGGACGGAAAACCACGGGACTCAATGCATTTTATTAATATTTAATGTGAAGTAACCTGAACTAAATGATTGAGTAGAAGTCAGCCGGGCTGCCAGATGCCTCTATATGAGGGCACTGAACAGTCCGGCTTTTTTTCGTTATGGCGTACGAAACGAGGGTTTCCCCTATGAGACGCCACATAACCGAATCATGGCTCAAAGTTTATTTAACCCACTGGGGACCAACAGAAAGAAGTTTAGTGTCACATGGTTACATAGCCTAAGACCCATGGTTACAACCCACGAAAAGGAGGAATTACAATGAAAAGGGAAACGACAGAACCGAAGGGTCGACTAAGTTCAGTAATTCGTTTGGCATGCACTCTCGCTGTCGCATTGTATGTGTTCAGCGCTGGGATGGCGTCAATCTGTTCGGCACAACCACCTGAAAAAGGGGTTTGCAATCAAAC
>JBAVTM010000107.1:0-3286 GCA_049696195.1 Desulfuromonadaceae bacterium
CTCCTTCGTGGGATATATGCTTCCAATGACAGTGAAAACGAAATGAGTGCTAAATCGCATACTGTATACACTTTTCAGAAATGGCTTGTCAAATGGTATTGAACGGAATCAGCCACTTCTACCGGCAAAATGTAACTCTTCTTCATTCGGAGCAAACCCCTCTAAATCTCCCCTTATCAGGGGAGACTTCAAAGCTTCCCCCCTGATAAGGGGGGACTGAGGGGGGTTGGTTTCAGGGTTTATTTACCTGCTATCGCATGCTTTGCAAACCTGCTCCGCACACTCGCCAGCGATGAGTAGTCGGGATACTTCTGCAGCTGGTTCTGGAGCCGTGCGATACGCTCGGCAAGCGGCGGATGGGTGGAGAACCACGACCCCTTCTTGTTCGTGCTGGATGCTTCCAGCTTCTGCAGCCTCTCCAGAACCCTGATCATCGCGGATGGATCGTACCCGGTGCGATAGGTCGACTCCATTGCGGCCAGATCCGCTTCATACTCCATATCCTTGTCAAGCCCCTTGTCAAACAGCACAGCCTGCATGTCGCCTATCGCGGAGGCAAACTTCTTCCCCTTGTCGCCGCCGACGCTGGCGGCGGTAATCTTCCCGACACCCTGGAAGAACTGGGCGCGCTGCGTGCTCTTCAATGCGTGTTTCGCCGCTACGTGCCCGACTTCGTGTGCCAGAACGGCCGCCAGCTCGGACTCATCTTCCAGAATCGAAACCAGGGCGCGACTGACGAATATGACCCCGCCCGGGACGGCAAAGGCGTTCTGCACCTGGCTGTCCAGCACGGCGAACTGATACGGGATCGTCGCCCGCTTGCTGTTGCCGGCAACCGCGTTTCCGACCAGGTTGACATACTGCTGCAGCGATTCGTTTTTCACCGGGTTGCCGAAACGCTGCAGCCCTTCGAGAGCCAGGCTTTCACCTATTATGCGCTCGGTCTTGTAGTCGACGTCCTTCGAGCTTGATAAAAGCTGAGTTGCCCCCGATAAATACTGCCCCTCTTTCGAGTCCGGTTTGACGAATTTCTGTACTTCGTCAAAGAAACCTGCTGAAGCCGATGCAGCGGTCAATGAAAGGGCTATCAATGCACAGAGTATTGATCTCATTTTTCACCCCCCTGAACCTGGGCGTACTCGCCGATTTTTCCCTCTTTCAGAAATGCCTTCAGCTCCTTGGCGCTGACTTTTCGCGCCAGCACGACATCAAGGGATTTTTTATACATTTCCGGAGTGCCGCGATCCTTTGCATACTTGGCCGCCTCGGGTGAAAGGCCGCGGATACTGCGGGCACTGTCGGCCTTGGCCGTCGTGATCTGGCTCTTCTGCATGCTTGTGCCGAACAGGCCGCCGCCGTCACCGGCAACCTCCGCCGCCGGAGCCGTCTCGGAAACGCGTCCGGCATACACCCACCCCTCTTTGCCGGCA
The DNA here is from genome assembly GCA_049696195.1 of Desulfuromonadaceae bacterium. Classification (GTDB taxonomy): domain Bacteria; phylum Desulfobacterota; class Desulfuromonadia; order Geobacterales; family Pseudopelobacteraceae; genus JACRCG01. Next base: position 1,431 of record JBAVTM010000107.1, read on the forward strand.
GTCGTCCTGACTTTCAGCCAGCGCCCTCCCGACTCGACAACGGTAACCTCGGTGCCGACTTTCAGGTCGACCACGTTCTCGGACGACGCCGACGCCTCGGCCTTCAGTGTCGTCCCTTCACTGGACACCCAGCGTTTTTCCTGCGCCACTGCCGTAATGGCCACCAGCAGCAGGGCTAACACTGCGACCATACTACGTGTCATTCTACGTGTAATTCTCATTGTGGACCTCCTTTGTTTTTTTTATTACTTGCTAAACATCTAACCCCTCCCCGCTCCCCTCATCAGGGGAGAGCCTTTAAACCTCCCCCTTGATAAGGGGAGATTGAGGGGGGTTGGTTTACCCTACTGATAATCCCCTGTCAGTACAAACGCCCCCCAGTATCCGGGGTGCGGATAGCGGTTTTTCACGTGCTGCATCGCGCGGGTCAGGCTCTCCGCTTTGCCGTAGGTCATGTAATTGCGGTAGAACTGTTTCATCATGATCGCCGTTGAAACATCGCTGACCCGCCAGAGGCTGGACATCAGCGAATGGGTGCCGGCAAAAATAAAGGCGCGGTTCATCCCGACGACATCATCGCCGCTCCGGATATCCCCCAGTCCGGTCTGGCAGGCGCTCAGCACGACCAGATCGGCCCGGATATCGAGCCCGAAAATCTCCTCCGCCTGGAGCTTGCCGTCGGCCTTGCTGTCCTTTGCCAGCCGGATCGCCGAAAAGAGCGGATTGACCGGATCGAATTCCCCGTGGGAGGCGATGTGGATAATGCCGAATTCGCTGATATGCTGGCGGATCCAGCTCTCGGTGGCCCGCTCCCGGGTCAGCGTCGTCACATCAGGATAATTCCAGCGCAGGGTGCCTGCCTCACGTTCGGCGAAGGGAAGATCGAGGGACGAATTGCCCAGATCCGGGTTGCCGATTGCCAGGATATGCAGTTTTTTGTCCGGATTGCGCCGCGCCAGGGTGTATTTCAGCACCGACGCCGCCGGAAGGTAAAACAGCTTCTGCCGGTCGATCAGATAATCCCGCCCGTCGCTCAGGGTCGCGAACGCCAGGTAATGAAGGCTGCCGTGGGGGATGATCCCGACCGCACGGAGCGGGCCGCTCCCCGAAAGCGGCCCGGCAACCAGCAGGTCATACAGTTCGCGCGACTGCTTTTCAAGCGGTTCCAGATTCTGCAGCATGCGGCGGTAGGATGCTATTTTCGCGGCCAGATCCTTCGCCGCAATATTCTGAATGGTCAGCGTTGCCCGGTCGCGGTCGATCTTCCAGCAGAGGAGCCGGTCGGGGAGCTGATAGTACGACAGCAGAACGACCCCCGGTTCGAGGAGCCTGCGGATGTCATCGAGCGTGGTCGGATTGACCTTCACCAGGGCAAGCAGCTCCGGGCGTTTCCGCTCTATTTCGATCAGCAGGTCCTGATAGTCACCGCGCAGCTTCTCCAGTGCCCCGGCATAGCGGGCCCGCTCGTTCGGGTTTGCCGCCTGAACCGACAGGTTCTCCTGCTCCAGCATCTGCTCCTTCAGCCGGACCTGACGGTCATACAGTTCCTGATCGACCGAACCGGAGAGCGACAGCCGCTGGCGACCGAGAATGTCGATCAGGTTGCGGGAGCGGGAGCGTTCCGCCACGGCAAACGCCTCGTCGCTTTGCTGCAGATCGACCAGCAGACCCACCAGCCCGGTGTAGACATCCATCTTGTCGGCCAGGAAACCGTCTTTGAGCTGGTCGAGCCTGATCTCGGCGCGGAGACCTTCAACCGTTTCCAGCGCCTGCTGATACGAGGCAACGGCTGCCGCCGGATTACCGGCAATTTTCTGCAGACGGGCAAGACCGAACAGCGCCCGCCAGCGCACCTC
>JBAVTM010000108.1:0-35917 GCA_049696195.1 Desulfuromonadaceae bacterium
TTCGGCATAGCCTCCACGATCATGCTGCCGGCAACCTTTTGCGCCGGCATGACCCTGCCGCTTATCACCAATATCCTCTTTCGTAAAGGTAACGGAGAAAAAAGCGTCGGAGCAGTTTATGCCGCAAACACCATTGGTGCGATAATTGGAATCTTCAGCGCTGTTCACCTTATAATGCCGTCAATTGGGTTAAAAGGACTTCTGGTCACCGGCGCGGCGCTTGACATGACCCTTGCTGTAATAATCGTAGCGTGTGCCGCTGATCCGCGGACCAGGCGTCTCACGCTGGTATTCGCAGGAACCTGTACGACTGCAATAATCATTGTAATTATGACGGTACATCTTGATCCCTACAAAATGGCCTCCGGTGTATATCGTTCAGGATCGGGTTTGATGAGGAAAGGGCAAGACACGACTCTCCTGTTTCATAAGGACGGCAAGACCGCTACGGTCAGCGTTGTTAAGTCAATATCGGGCCTTACCGGTATCAGAACCAATGGAAAGTCTGATTCATCTCTCAATCTTAATCCCGATAGTCCCGATATTGGTGATGAGCCTACGACAACATTACTGGGTGCATTGCCTTTGCTCTATTATCCGGATGCCCGTTCAGTAGCGATAATTGGCCTGGGTACAGGGCTTACGACCCAGACTGTTCTGACTAATCCGAATGTTCAACACGTTGATACCATTGAAATAGAGAAGTTTGTTATCGAAGGGGCGCGAAATTTCCAGAGCCGCACCGAAATGGTTTACAGCGATCCACGCAGCAGGATACTTATTGATGATGCGAAATCCTTTTTTCAAGTCATGGAATAAAGTACGATATAATTATTTCGGAACCGTCCAATCCTTGGGTGAGTGGTGTTTCCGGACTGTTTTCAGATGAGTTTTACCGGCATGTAAAAGGCTATCTTCAGGATGACGGCCTTTTTGTCCAGTGGGTTCAGATGTATGAAATAGACATGCCGTTAATTACCTCCATATTCAAGACATTCGCGGAAAACTTCTCCGACTACACGGTCTATGAGATGGACGGCAAAATGGATCTTGTGATTGTGGGAAAGGCAAAAGGTTCCCTGGGGGGGCTCAAAACGGATGCGCTGCAGTTTCCTGCCTTCCGTAGTGCTGTCTCGCGAGTACACATTAATGACCTGCAGGATATCAGTATCCGCCAGATAGGCTCCAAAAAGGATCTCAACCCTCAATCCCAGATTCAGATACCCATCAATTCGGATTACTTTCCCTTTCTTGATCAGCATGCGGCAAAAGCAAGGTTTATGAATCCCGGAACACCGCCTTAGAAGCCTTGACGTTATCAGTCGATTAGATGGTAACCGGTGTGTTTTTGCCTTCGGAGTAACAAGAACACGAGACCTTGGGTGTTGTCAATCAAGCTTCCATTTTTATATTCACACCTTTGAATCAACGAACTCTTGTTCCATCAGTCCCCTTCCCTACCCCTTGGCTATCCAGGTCATGGTTTTTTTGTTCACACCCCCAGCATCACAGTTAATAATGCGGCGGCGGTTCTTCCTGACCAGAGTCACGTGAAACGGATGGCGACATGGCCATAAGCTGCTCCTTGAGCGTCGTTATATCCCGTCGCAGCTGTTCCAGGGACAACTCCTGACGACAAACAATTTCATTCAGTTCCAGAATTGTATGCTCTTGCTGCATGTAGCGCATTTCGAGCTCGTTGATTCGATCTTCCATATCTCATGTGCCCCCCTTTGGATAAAGTGCCGTTTAGCGGAATATCACCGATATTAAACCTATTACAACAGAAATGTGCCTTTTTTGTTGCTTCCCTTACCGTACTGTAAGGAAAACGTCAGTTGCGTGATTCCTGCTCGGTGGTATGCTCCCATGCAGAGGATTATATGCGCATACTGGTGGTGGAAGACGAACGCAAAATCGCCGAAGCCCTCAAAAAAGGGCTGGAGGCGGAAGGGTACCAGGTTACAATATCAGCTACCGGGGAAGATGGCTTTTTTTGCCTAACCACGGAGGAGTATGACCTTATGCTGCTCGATCTGATGCTCCCGGGGCGTGACGGCATCGAGATCCTCCAGACCATCCGTAAAAAGGGCATCCTCACACCGATTCTGCTTCTGACCGGTCGTGACACGGTAGAGGATCGCGTCCTCGGACTGGACAGCGGCGCCGATGACTATCTGGTCAAGCCCTTTGCCTTCCCGGAACTGCTCGCCCGCATCCGCCTGCTGCTGCGGCGTGGACATCAGGACCCGCAACACCTGTTAACCCTGACCGATCTGGAACTTAACCTGCTGACGCACCGGGCAACCCGTTCCGGACAGTCCCTTGAGCTGACCGCCAAGGAGTTTGAACTGCTCGCATACCTGCTGCGACACCAGGGTCACGTCGTCTCCCGCGAGATGCTGGCCCATGATGTCTGGCTGACTCGCGAGCGCTCGACCCCGCTGGACAACGTGATCGATGTCAACATCACCCGGTTGCGCCGCAAGGTGGATGGCCCATTCGAAAACAAACTGATCCGGACCATGAGAGGCGTCGGTTTTTGCCTGGGTGAGAGTGGCCATGACTAGCCGTCTGGGGGTCAGAGCCCGTTTCACCCTGCTGTATGGCATTGCCCTTATTATCACGATCATGCTCGTGTCCGGCGGAATCTACTTCTTTGTCCAGCGGGCCTTGCTGGGACAGGTTGAAAACCATCTCCGCAAAGACCTGGCAAGTATTACGGAATTCCTCAAGAATGACATCTCTGATCTGCAGAAGGTCGCCGCACATGGTCCGATTGATCTGTTTGCCGTTCAGCAGAACGGAAAATTTGTTGTCACGTCTGATGACTGGAAGGAGATCGGTTTCAATACCATCCTCAAAGAAGGGGCGGTTTTTACGACGCCCCGATCCGTGACCGCACCTAACGGCAAATCCTATCTCCTGCAGTCGTCAACCGTTGATGCAGCGGGCATACCCTTTATGGTTACCGTGGCTCATTATGAGGAAGGCGTTCGGCAGACGCTGCGAACCCTTGGACAGATCATCCTGCTGATCCTGCCTCTGGCCGTGGCGATCTCCCTGGCAATCGGCTACATCATCGCCGGCCGTGTTATTGCCCCGATCAGCGCAATAACCCGCAAGGCCGAGGAAATCGGAGCCGAGAACCTGTCCGAGCGTCTGCCGGTCGGCGAAAGTGATGATGAGTTCAGCCGACTGGCCTCGGTCTTCAACCAGACCTTTGCCCGCATCGAGGATTCTTTCAGCCGCCTGCGCCGCTTCACCGCCGACGCCTCTCACGAACTGCGCACACCACTGGCCGCCATCCGCAGCATAGGCGAGACCGCCCTGCACGCTCCCGATGAGCTGGGAAACTGCCGCGAAGCCATCGGCAGCATTCTTGAGGAAAGCGATCGTTTGCGACAGCTGGTCGATGCTCTTCTGCTCCTCTCCAGGGCGGATGCGGGTGAAATCGGGTTGCACCGGGAAGCTGTCGACCTGACAGAATTGGCCCGGGAAACGGTCGAATTCCTGAATGTACTGGCCGAGGAGAAACGACAATCAATCAAAATCAGTGCAAGTGGAAAAGCGATTGCGCAGATCGACCGGTCCAGCGTACGCCAGGCACTGACCAACCTGCTGGACAACGCCATCAAGTATGCGCCGCCGGAAAGCGACATCATTATAACGGTCGGCGTCACCAGCCGGGACGAGGCATTTGTCGAGATTGCCGATAGCGGCAGTGGAATCCCTGAGGAGGATCTGCAGCGAATTTTCGACCGGTTTTATCGTGTTGACAAAGGCAGGTCCCGGGAAAGTGGCGGGGCCGGGCTGGGATTATCGATCTCCAAGTGGGCGGTGGAAAGTAATGGAGGGAGGATAGAGGTAAGGAGCAGCATCAACCAGGGGAGCCTGTTCAAGGTGATTTTTCCCGGGTAGAGTTTATGTACAGAATTTTTGTACGGGGAGGTGAAAGGAGATAGCTATTTTCTTGGTTTCGAAGCAACAGGCAACCAAATCACAAAGAAAAGGAGAAGTCACGATGAAAAAGCATGTTGTTGTAACCGCAGTCGCAGGCGCCCTGATGCTGGGGCTGACCGCAGTGGCCGGGGCCGCCGACCCCAAGGGGGAATTCGTCGGATCCGAAAAATGCAAGACGTGCCACTCAACGCAGTACAAGAGCTGGAAAGAGAGCTATCACAGCAAGATGGTGCGGACAAAGGCCGACGGCATCCTTAAAGGGGTGGTGGAAAAATGGGCCACCGACGGCACCAATCCCGGACCTACCAAGGGTAACGTGACTGGCAAGGATTTCAAGCTGGATGATGTGGTCTATGTGGTCGGCGCCAAGTGGAAGCAGCGCTTCATGGTCAAGAACGACCAGACCGGCGGCATACAGTTCCTGAACAAGCAGTTCAACAGCATGAGCGGCAAGTGGGAGAACTACGGCAACAAAAATGACTGGAACACCAACTGCGCAACCTGCCATACCACCGGCTACCGCATCCTGGAATACGACGATAAATTCGGCAAGCACGGCAGGACGGCCAAGGACAGTTACAGCGAGATAAACGTGGGGTGCGAGGCCTGTCATGGCCCCGGCGCCAAGCATGTCAAGAGCAAGTCCAAGAAGGACATCTTCGCCTTTGCCGGCAAGTCGAAGGCCGAGCAGTCAAGGGTCTGCGGCTACTGCCACAACAGGATCGAGAACGAGAAGTTCATGACGGCCCAGGGGAACCCGCGCGAAGACCTTCCGGCGCCCAAGGTCGGTGACTCTTTCAAGGCCGGCGACGACTGGACCAAGTGGTATCCCGAGCATGCGATCATGCCTGGCATTCAGCCCGAGGACAAGGTCGACGCCGACTACACGGGCGACCTGAAGGGGCTGTTCATCAAGGATGATAAATCCAAGGAGATGGGGGCTTACGATTCGGCCAAGCATCACCAGGAGTACCAGGACTTCCTGCAGTCCAAGCACTATAAAAATGACATTCTGAGCTGCGTTGACTGCCACGGCGGTCTCCACGCCACCAAGATGGCTCCGGCCAAGGTAGCCAAGGCCAGCTGCGCCGGCTGTCACGACGCATCGTACACTGTCGAGAAATACATGCCCGGCACCGGTAAGACCGCCGACAACCTGTTCCTGAGGACCCACACGTTCAACAAGAATCAGACCAGGCCGGGTGGCCCGACCGCCAAGGGCGAGCCTGAATACAACAAGAAGTAAGATCAATATCAATTGAACCAAAAACGGCGCGGCCTTTGGGAAGCGCCGTTTTTATTTCATGTTTATAGCCCAAATTATTCGAGTACCTGACGCTGCATCCATGCTAGGATAACTTTCAAAATCATCATCCGGAGGTCAATTGTTTATGAAGTACCGTCTGCACCTGCTGTTCCTGCTGTTCCTGCTGTTATTGTCGTTGTCCATCTCCCTTGCACATGCCGCCCCGCCCGAAATAAAAAAGAATCAACCCGCGTTAAGTCATGAAGTCAAGGTTCCGATCCTCCTTTACCACCGCTTCGGCCCGACTGTTGCCGACGGCATGACGATCACCACGCCGGTGTTCGAATCCCACCTCAAATACCTGAGAGACAACGGCTATAAGGTGATCCCCCTGCGTCAGCTGGTTGCCTGGTACCAGAAGAAGGGACCTGCACCGGCTCCCAAATCGGTGGTAATCGTCGAGGACGACGCCCATAAATCCGTGTACACCGACATGCTGCCGCTCGCGAAGAAGTATAACGTGCCGGTGACGGTTTTCATCTATCCATCAGCCATTTCGAACGCCAAATACGCGATGACCTGGGACCAGCTCCGGGAGCTGAAGAAGAGCGGCCTGTTCGACTTCCAGGGTCATACCTACTGGCACCCGAACTTCAAAAGAGACAAGAAGAAAATGACGCCGCAGGAATATGAAAAGTCGGTGACGACGCAGCTGAACAAATCAAAGGCCAAGATCGAAAAGGAGCTGGGAGGAAAGGTGGACATGCTCGCCTGGCCGTTCGGCATCTTCGACGACTATCTGCTGCAGAAGGCGGCCGAAGCCGGTTACATTGCCACTTTCACGATTGTGGCCCATCATGCGACTCCTGCGGACAGCGTGAATAAACTGCCCAGATACCTGCTGATAAATTCGGATCAGGGCAAGGCGTTCGAGCAGATCGTGACGGGAACCGCGCCAAAGCGGAACATCGTCTACTGATCCCGGGTAAACGGGACGACGGAGGTCGGCTCCGGACGTTTCGACATCACGCTCGTTTTTTATATTTGCATACTCTGTAACAGTTAAGGCCCGCGATCTTCGTGGGCTTTACTGTTACAGCTCGTCGGAAACGCCGGATGCCTTGAAATTCCTGAACAGGATCAGGTCATACACTATTTTCAGCCCTCCTGCGACGATGAACGGCCCGCCAAGGAACACCGAGAACAGGGCACCGGCAACTGCCGGGGAGAGCGAAGCGCCGACCGACCGGGCTATGCCGGTTATGCCGGCCGCCGCAGAACGTTCATCCGGTTCGACGATGGCCATGGTATAGGCCTGGCGCGTCGGCACGTCCATCTGCGAAATACTGAAGCGCAGCAGCAGCATGCTGATCGCCAGTGGAAAATTCGGCATGAGCGGGACAAGTATGAGGAGAATATTCGACGGCAAATGGGTAAACACCATGGTCCGGATGAGCCCGATTTTTTTCGCAAGCGGCACGGCAAGCAGCGCCGAAAAACCGGCGAGCAGGTTGGCTCCGAAGAATATGCCACCGAGCGCGGCCTCGTCAGCTCCGTAGCGGACATGAAACCAATAGGCCATAAAACTCTGAAGGACAAAGCCGCCCGCGAACGCATCCAGCGAAAAGAGCATTGAAAGCTTGAATACCACGCCACGAGACCTGTGCAGGCCGAAGCGGCTTCGCGGCGCTATGGAAGCTGGATTCCGAGCGGCTTCACACTCCCTTGAAAGCCCTGTAAAAACAATTGCCAGAATGCCACCGATGATCGCATAGCCAAACAGAATAACCCGGTAGGAATCAAGCGGGCTCATGCCCCGACCCTGCAGCAGTGTGGACAGGTATCCTCCGGCAAGCGCACCGAATGCCGTGGAAAGCGAGCCGATCAGCCCATACCAGGCAAATATTCCGGTTCGCTGCTCTTTGGAAACAAGCTGGGAAAGCATCGCCTGTTCAACGGGAAGAAACGGCCCTATTTCGTTGCCGCTCGGACTGATTACCCCGATGATCGCAGCAATAATGAGAAGCAGGGGATTGCTCGTCAGGATGAAGACGACACCGGCCACCATCATCAGGACAGCGCCGATAACCAGGGTTTTCTTGCGTCCGAATCGGTCTGCCGTGGTGGTAAGCAGCAGCGATATTCCCGCATCACCGACAAGCGTCAACGAGAACAGCACCCCCATGAGTAATTCGTCCAGACCCGATTCTGCCAGATAGAGGGCGAGTATAACAGAGAGAAACCCATACCCGAACAGTCTGAGTGTGCGGGTGGCAAAAAGCAGTATAATATTCCGATCAACACCGAACATGGTTCCTCAATCCCCGGAGATTGGCTTCAGCGTCAGATTTTGCGTCAGAAAAAAGAAAAGGGCCAGACATTTCTGTCTAACCCTTTGATTTTTATGGTGCACCGCAATAGATGTGAAGAGAACAGTATCTTACCCTGCTTTCACATTACACAGCGCCTGCCTTACGGGGCGGTAATGGTATTTGCGATTAATGTAACCGCGGTCTGTGCCAACGCCCTGCCGCTCAGCTTTGCGCCGGTATTCATCGAAATCAACGTTTGACTCAATATGATTCCCTTGACGTCTGCCGTCGTCCCAAGGGTTGCCTTGCCGGATACCTGCCAGAATATGTTCTTGGCCTGTGCTCCGCCGATCAGGTTAAATTTGGCGCCGTTGTTCACTATCAGATCTCCGGCTATCTGGAAGATCCAGACATCATTTGGGCCACCCGCGAGAGTAATACCGGCATTTGTGACTAAAACTCCTGTGCCCCATTTGTAGAGGCCGGGAAGAAGTGTCTTGCCGCTAATATCTCCGCCGCCCAGTTCAATGAAATTAGGTGATGTTCTTCCGGCGGCGTCAGTGAACGCGGTTTCCATGTCGCTTATAGCCGTGGTCATTTTAGCAGGAGTAGGCGGAGCATAGTCGGCTGCGTATATTTTTTCGGTCACTAAAGATGATGTAGAAAATGTATTCGTTGAATCCGCGATAAGTCCGAATCCCGTCATGGCAGTCGCGGCGATAGGACTGACTCCCATATTTCCAACAACGGTGGTGGTTCCGGTGGTTGTGACTCCTGTTGCTGTCAATACCACAAATTCTCCGGCTGTTCTAAGATTTACCGGCGAGGGGCCAGCAGCGGATGCACCCGTGGCAAACATAAAAACACTCAGAATTGACATACATACAAGGTTAGCTTTTTGTGTCGTAAATCTTTTCATAAAATCTCCTTTTTAATCATTTGAAATATTTGAATCACAATTGTTAGCTACTAATCTTATGCTATACATCCCTTTCCATTTTTCACCTCCTTTGAATTAATCCATACCCCTTCGTTCAGCTGTATCCCCCTTCACAATAATCATAAGAACTCGCATTCGAATGAGAAGACCAGGATACCCACGAAGAGCAAATAGCCGACCAATAATCTATTTAAAATCTTAAAGCCGGATTTAACCAATAATTACATTTCATTAGATTGGCAGGAGAGGTGATTCGGAGGTGAATGAAATGACTCGTTTGGCCTCAGTTTTCTGCGGAATCTTCAAGTTTCTGAGGGAAACGTTGTGGGGGAGTTTATGCCCGTTGCAATTCGAGTCAGAAATCACAGCGTTCACCTTTGCAACATCAGACAATACGCAAAAAGGGGCTACGACATAAGCCGTAACCCCTTGATTTTTTTGGTGTGCCTGGAGCGATTCGACCGCCCGACCTACGGATTCGTAGTCCATAGATTGTTCCGCCTCAGTCGGAGCCTCTTCTGATGTAAAGCTTCATGACCGGGTCCCAAGGGGGACGCTACTTCTGACGTCAGCTGCCGGTTGTCACTGCTTCCGGTCGTTGCGGACAGGTTGGTCATGGCCCGCCATCGTCGTAGGCGGTGGCCACGTTGTTCCCCGTGTCCGATTCCAGGCTCGCAGTTCCAATGTTACTCGTCATCCCCCCTGCGGCGGCAAGGTCGATGGCATCCGCTTCGGCATGGGAGAAGAGAGCCAGGAGCGTGTAATCGTAAGTCGTTTCAGCGCCGGAAACCATATTCGGGGCTGAGTCGGCAGAGGCGGCAAGGTCGACGGCATCCGCTCCGGCAGGACAGAAAATATACAGAAGCGTATAATCAAAGGTCGTGTCGACGTCGGAAACCACATTCGGTGCTAAGCCGGCAGAGGCCGGGTCCACAATTCCTGGGTTCCCGCTAATGCCCGGCTCACTGATAGCGGATACCTCCGTCCGATTTTCGGTAGCACCCGCCATTGCAATGCTGCTCATGGCAAGAACCAAACCCGCTGCTGCGATTACTGCGATAAACTTTTTCATGACCCGTCTCCTTTTGTATCAGTTACTGCTTCATGATACTGAGTTAGACTTCGTGACCGTACGTTACACGTCGGTGCGTGTAACGTCGCGACTTTCCGGCAGTGTACCAAGCAGGTACGGAACAGGCTGCTTTGACTAATATATATCAAAATTTGTGCCAAGAAACATAAACTGTTATTTTACGGTGAGTTATACATATGAGGCGGCTGTAACGGACTGGAATAATGTCTCTGCGGGGTACATATGTAACGCTACGGAGCAGTTCATTGGAGGGAAAAAACGAAAATTACTCTAAATCCGGGAGTCAATACGCCATGATCTACGACTGCTCATCGATAGAACTTGTTGCGGCTGACATTGAGGAGGGAGGCAGCCTGGGACTTGTTGCCCTTGCACCATTCCAGAGTGATGTCAAGCACCCGGCGGGTGACCGCTTCCATGGAGATCATGTCCGGTTTAAACGCAAAGTGATAGGCAATGGCGCCGCCTGCCGGCAGATCAGTTTCGGTATTCGTCCCGACGCTGCCGGTACCCCCGCTGGTGCAGATGCAAAGGTGCTCGGGTTGGATCAGTCCGTCACAAACTATGGCGGCGCGCTCCAGACAGTTGCGGAGTTCCCGGATGTTGCCGGGCCATCGGTAGGCAATTAGTTCATCGAGGGCTTTCTGCGAAATACCGGGAAGCGACTTTCCCTGATGTTGCCTAAAAACACCGAGGAAGTGGTCAACGAGAAGCAAAATATCGTCGCGGCGCTCCCGAAGAGGCGGGATGGTGATGGGAAATATGTTGATGCGATGGAAAAGATCTTCCCGGAAGCGGCCGGCTGCGATCATTTCAGGGAGGTTCCGGTTGGTGGCGACAATGACCCGGCAATTGACCGGGATGGTTTCGTTGGAACCGACCTTTTCGAAGGTCCGCTCTTCTAGGACACGCAGCAGTTTGGCCTGCAACCCCAGCGGCATATCGCCAATCTCGTCGAGCAAAAGGGTGCCACCCTGCGCCTGACTGAATTTACCCTCCCGCTCACGGTCGGCTCCGGTGAACGCGCCCCGCACATGTCCGAACAGTTCGCTCTCCAGCAGCGCTTCAGGTATTGCAGCGCAGTTAACCGCCACGAATCCCGGCCTGCCGCCGCCTTCAACGTGGATGGCGCGGGAAAGGACCTCTTTGCCACAGCCGCTTTCCCCATAAATCACAACCGTTGTCAGGGGAGAGGCGGCGACCCGGACTGCCAGTTCCAGTTCTTTCTTCATCACCGGGCACGTGGTAATAATATCCTGAAATTTGAATCTATCCTTCAGGGCCGCTTCAAGTTCCCGGTTTTTCCCTTCGAGGCTTGCCTTGCTCTGCTGCAGCATTTCGTTCAGTCTCATCGTTTCTGCATGCCTCTTGAACTCGAGCAGGTTGCTAACACGTAATTGAAGCTCGATATCTTCAACCGGTTTTTCAAGAAAATCGTTGGCTCCAGCCCTGAGGCACCGTAACTTGGCATTTTTGTCCGGGTGGCTAGTCAGCATGATTACAGGAATCTGGCATGTCAATTCCGTATTTTTCAGTATCCTGCAGGTCTCGGCACCATCCAGCTCCGGCATCAACACGTCGAGAATGACAAGATCGGGGGTTATATTTATAGCCAGTTCGATAGCCTCTTTTCCGTTTACAGCGGTGTACAGAATGTACTGGTCACAAGACAATAAGCGAGACAACAGCTTTAGATTCAGCTCTTCATCGTCCACAATGAGAATCTTGTAAGTCTCGTTTGTCATATTATGGCACCTCTATGGAGTAGTCTTTGTATCTTTCACAGACGCCCGCAGGTAAACAGTTTGGACGCGACACATGAACTCAGTTAGGCACACGCCGTTGTCAATATAATTGAAAGATTGAACTATCCAACATTCCGGATGGTTCAATCATGACACCTCCCAGCATCAGCATCGACATCGCTTAGAAACACATAATTTTATTAGCACGTTTTTCAGGATTGTTAAAGTTATGCGACCTTAACTGAGGACTGAAAAGAAAGGTGACCGATTTAGACCGAATAAATATTGAACCGCCACTGGACCGAACACAAAACAGCCCCTCCGCATGGTGCGGAAGGGCTGTTATTTTCTTACATTGCGGCCGACTGGAGCCTTTAACCAGCTAAAAATAAAGGACCTGACATATTTCTGTCAGGTCCTGAAATTTTGGTGCGCCTGGAGCGATTCGAACGCCCGACCTACGGATTCGTAGTCCGTTGCTCTATCCAGCTGAGCTACAAGCGCATTAGAATAGGCTTTATAGCGCACAATTCAAATCATTTCAACCTTTTTTTGGTCATTACTCTAAATTTCCTGATTTTATCCTACCCTGTTGTGGCGTTTTCGGGTATTCTGAAAAGTCGAAAACTGTCATATATTTATCTTGAAGGCGTAATTAATGGAACATTTCATCATGGAGATCAGCGAAACCGACATCAAACGGGAACGGGAGAAGTCAAGGGAACTCCGCAAGAGCCGCTGGTGGCAAAATCGCCTGGCCCTTGGTGTGTGCCACTATTGTGGTGAGCATTTCCCTCCGGAAGAGCTGACCATGGATCATCTGGTTCCCGTATCCCGCGGCGGCAAGGCCTCTCGTAACAATGTTGTTCCGGCCTGCAAAGAGTGCAACAGCCGCAAAAAATATCTGCTCCCGATTGAGTGGGAAGAATTCATCAACAGACATGAGGGTCCAGCACCGGAGCCAACGAGTGAGTGATTTGAAAAGCCGCTATAAAGTCGTCATCTATGACTGTGATGGCGTGATCCTGGATTCAATCGAATCGAACTATGTTTTCTACAACAGCGTCATGGGTTTTCTGGGAAGGCCGGAAATCGACAGGGACAACAGTGAAGCCAGAAGGGTGCTCCACACCTATTCGTTTAATGCCGTGATGGATTATTTTTTCACCGGAGATCCGCAACGGGAAGATGCCCTCAGTTTTGCCAAAACCATTCGTTATCGCGATCTGATGCCCTACATGAGGATTGAAGACGGCTTTGTCAGCGCCCTTGACCAGCTGAAAGGGCACACGTCCCTGGCAATATGCACCAATCGGGCGACGTCGATGGATATGATTATTGAGGATTTCGGACTGACCGGCTATTTTGAATACGTCATGACGGCGTCACAGGTCACTCACCCAAAGCCGCACCCTGAACCGCTCTTGAAAGTGCTGGATTACTTCGAAGTCAAGCCGGAAGAGGCTCTCTTTATCGGCGATGGCGAGGTAGACATGCAGGCTGCCAACAGCGCCGGCGTGCCGTTCATTTCCTACAAATCCGATCTGCCGGCCCTCGCCCGTATCCAGCACCACGCCGAAATCGTTCGGCATGTTTTTTCAGCACAATAAAAAACTCCGGGGTCGTTACCGCCCCGGAGTTTTTTTACGCCCGATCGGTGTAGCTCCGCCCCTTATCTCACCAGTTTTGACAGTTTTCTGAATTCATCCGTCCCGGCTACCTTCAACAGCTGAAACAGAACAGATTCCGTGCAGGTCGGAATCGCCCCGGCAAGGGTCATCGCCTGCACGGCGGTCTGCCAGTTCTGCTTGCTCCGGCTCATGACAGCATCCCTGACGATATGGACATCAAAACCGGCTTCACGAAGCTCAATAACCGTCTGTAGAACGCAGACATGGGTTTCCATGCCGGTGATGATCACCTGCGTCCGGCCGGTCGACTTGAGAGCATCGACAAATTCGGCGCTGCCGCAACTGCTGAAGGCCATCTTTTCGTAGCATGGTGCTGATGCCGCCTTTTCCTTCAGCTCCGGCAGAGTCGCCCCCAACCCCTTGACATACTGCTCGGTCACCAGGACCGGAATATCCAGTTCGGCGGCACCCTCCAGCAGGATCCCGATGTTTTTCACAAGCTGTTTCAGCACCACGTCATTCATTGCAACGCACAGTTTTTCCTGCACATCGATTACCGCCAGCACCGCCTTGTTTCGTTCCAGAAAAAAACTGTCTTTGATTGACATGGCTCTTCCCTCTCCTCCCATGATGAAACGGGTTGTTCCTGACGCTCCCCATGGAGCGTCAGGACATAAAAACTGATGCTACAGCAGTGATTTTGCCGCTGCAATAGCCGCCGCATAATCGGGCTCTCCGGTGACTTCGGGAACGATCTGGATGTAGCGGATGATACCGGCTGCGTCAACGACAAAAACGGCACGAGTCAGCAGCAGCAGCTCCTTGATCAGCACCCCGTATCCAAGTCCGAAAGAACGGTCGCGATAGTCGGAAAGGGTAACAACCTTGTCGATTCCGGCGGCACCACACCACCGCTTCTGGGCAAAGGGAAGATCAAGGCTGACAGTCAGCACCACGACATTCCCCGGCAGTGAAGCCGCTTCCTGATTGAAACGGCGGGTTTCGGTGTCGCAGACGGGGGTATCGAGTGATGGTACCGCACTGATTATCCTGATTTTGCCGGCATAGCTTGAGAGCGTCACGGCAGCGAGACCGTTGTCAACAACGGCAAAGTCGGGAGCAGCATCACCCACCTTGAGCCCTGGGCCCAACAGGGTCATCGGGTTTCCTTTAAACGTAATAATTCCTGTCTTCTCATTCATGATCGATCCTCCTCGTCAAGTTCTACCATTTCTGGCAGTCTGCACAATTCTTCACCGGTTGCGCCACCATCCAGCAGAGACAACAATTGCGTCACCAGTCGATAGGTGATTCCCCACAGCACCGGTTTGTTATCAACCGGAAGCAGAATAGCCGGCACTTCAAGGCGCCTCTGGTCAAATGCGACACTGCTCTGCAGATGCCGGGCCGGGTCACGCAGGTCGGAAAGCGTGACCCAGAACAGGTCCCGCACCTCTTCGTTCAGGACCGGACGAAAACGCTGCCGGTCAACGCCAAACAGGCAACATGAAACCCTCACCGGCAGGTTGGCCCCGATGATATCGGAAAGCCGCCCCAGATAACGACCCTGTCCCAGATCAATCCCGATTTCTTCATGCGTTTCCCGGCAGGCCGCCTGACACTCCATCTCACCCTCTTCCAGCTTGCCGCCCGGAAAGGCGATATGTCCCGACCAGGGGTCTCGGTGATGAGCGGCGCGCTGAATAAACAGGATTTCAACATCATCGGCGGCCTGATGCAGTATCATGGCGACCGAAGCGCGCGTGCGGTCACAGTACGGCAAGTCAAATTCCCTCTCTCGACACGCCAGCCTTTCAGCAATCCGATCAAACGACCAGCGGTGCTGGTTTGCGACTCCGTTCATGCAGCTCATTTCCTCCGCTCTTGGAAGTATACCACTATCCTCTCCATATAAAGCGCAACCGTCAAGCACAAATTGTGGTACGATCCGCCATGACTATCGGCATATTATTTGCTGTCTTCCTGCAATTTCATATCTTCGCAGATGGTTATCCGGACGATTAGCCCGTTATCGCCCTTTATTGATGCAACATTATCCTGCGTAGCCCTGCCGATCCGCCTGCAGGATGAGCAGCTGTTTTTCCGTCATTTTTGGCTGCTTTTGAACGAGGTCCGTCTTTAGACTTTATTCTTCACACTGATTCAAATAGTTTACCAATGGATTGATTTCTCGCTATGTCTACCTTCAAAGTTTTTTCACTGCTGTTTTTAGTTGCGCTTGTCAGCTGTTTCCCTTGTGCCGCATCTGCAGAGGAAAGCGGTTTTAGCTGGCCGATATCCTGTGTCCCCGGAATTGACTGTGCCGGGACACACTTCCGAATCGGCTATCCGGACGTCGGGGGTACCGGCCTCTCCTTCGCCTGCAGCAAGCCAGGATATCTTGGACACCAGGGAACCGATATCGTCGTTTCATCGGTCGAACAGGGGGTACGCGCTCTGGCTGCCGCAGACGGCGTAGTTCGGTGGACAAAAGACGGGCTATACGACCATTGTCCGAGCGATACCAACCATGACTGCGACGAGCAGGAAAAAAGCGAACTGCCGTCGCGGAGTGGCAACGGCGCGACACTGGGCTTCAATGCCGGCAACTTTGTCGTTGTCGAACACACACTTAACGACACCCGCTACCTGACACTGTATGCCCATCTCCGTAAGGGTTCGCTGACGGTCGCACCGGGGGAGAAAATCGTGCGGGGGCAACATCTCGGCGATGTCGCCAGCTCCGGAAATTCTCAGATTCCGCACCTGCATTTCGGTGTCTATAAAGCAGAAGGGGCGATGTATCGTCCGGTTGATCCCTGGAAAGGCGCCTGCAACACCAGCAGTGACGGATTATGGGCTTCCGTGATCCCCTATCGCTCCGAAGATCTCCTGCTGGCACATCCGGCAGACAGCCAGACCAATGACTCCGAAGTACATATGCAAGCCATTCAGCGCAGTTTGCCAAAGAAGCTTTTCTATTAGCAAGACGTTGTCAATCTTCCTTTTTTCGCCGATTATACTTCAGCGGTTCACACCAGACCAACGCCGGAAATACCGATCATTATAATGCCCATAATTTCAATCCTCATGCCGGTCCGCAACGAAGAGCGTTACCTGAAGGCAGCGCTGGACTCCCTGTACCGCCAGACCTTTTCCGACTGGGAGCTGATTGCGGTTGACGACGGCTCCAGCGACCGAACGGCCGCCATTCTTGCTGAAGCCGCCGGTCGGGACCGCCGTGTGCGGGTGATCAGGAACGGAGGGGACGGACTGGTCGCGGCGCTCAATGCCGGCCTTGCTGCCTGCGGAGGTCCGCTGTTGGCCCGCATGGACGGTGATGACATCTGCCATCCCCGGCGGCTGGAGCTTCAGGCCGCCCATCTGGAAGCACATCCTGATACGGGGCTGGTAGCCTGCGACTTCCGCCATTTCCCGCGAACCGGTCTCAAGAACGGCATGGTCGACTATGAAACATGGCAGAACAGCCTGACTGACCATGCTCTGGTCATCCGCGACCTGTTTGTAGAATCCCCCTTTGTCCACCCCTCCATCATGACGCGCCGAACAATCATTGAAGAGCTGGGGGGGTACCAGGACAACGGCTGGCCGGAGGACTATGATCTCTGGCTGCGCATGGCGGCTGCCGGTATACAGTTCACCCGTTTGCCGCAAACACTCCTGTTCTGGCGTGACCACCCCGAACGCGCCACCCGCACGATGGATGAATATGCATCCCACGCCTTCCGCGCCTGCAAATGTCGTTACCTGCTGCACGGTTTTCTGTCGGCCACCCGTGATGTCGTTATTGCAGGGGCGGGAGTGGAAGCACGAGCGTGGCAGCGCGTGCTGGCTGCTTCAGAAGTGACGGTTTCCACCTGGCTGGATGTTGATCCGCGAAAGATCGGGCGCATTCTGCATAATGCACCGGTTATCTCCCCCGAAGAGCTTCATCTGAATGGCAGAAAAATGATCGTAGCCATCGGCGTGCGCGGTGCGCGCGAACAGTTCCGGGGCGTGGCAGAAAGGCGTGGGTGGCAGGAAGGCATGGACTTTGTCTGCGTCGCATGATAAAAAGCGGGGTGCCGGACGTGGCAAAGACGACTCAAGATTTAGAGCAGAAGGAGTTACAGATGTTGCCAAGCAAAGAAGAAATGGCTCTTACAATTGATGAAGCCGAGTGGAGCATCCTGCGAGCCCACTTGCAGCGAGGCGGACTGATTCTGGTTGATGATTCCCTTGATCTGGCCGACACCGCCCATAAAGTTGCCGCCGATGACGTCGAGATCATCCAGCATCTGATGGAAAACGGCATGATCGGCAAACCATCAGACTCAAAAATCCGCTCCTGGGAAGAGGATATTCATAAGAAATTTGCCATGCTTATTGTCAGCCCATATGTGCTGTTTCAGGAAAAAATGCCGACATTTCACTGAGTTAAAGGTATTAAAATGGATATGACTTTTAACGACAATGAAGTGCGCGTGCTGGGCAGCCTGATCGAAAAGGAGCTGACGACGCCGGAATACTACCCGCTGTCGCTTAATTCTCTCACTAACGCCTGCAACCAGAAGTCCAACCGTGATCCGGTGATGGCTCTGGCGGAGGAGGATGTCGTACGGGCTCTCGATTCGCTCCGGTTCAAACAGCTGGTGGTACTTTCGGCGGAGGGCGGGCGCGTACCGAAGTATCGCCACCTGCTGGCTGAAAAACTTAGCTTGATGCCGGCTGAGCAGGCGATTGTTTGCGAGCTGCTGCTGCGCGGTCCGCAGACCGTCGGCGAGTTGCGCACCCGGGGGGAGCGGATGCATCCGTTCGGCGACCTGGCTGCCGTTGAAGAGGTGCTGCAGGAATTGATGGTGCGGGAAAAGCCGCTGGTAGCCCTGATGCCGCGCCAACCCGGGAGGAAAGAGGGACGGTATGTCCAGCTTTTTTCCGGGATTCCGCAGTATCTCGAAGAGAGCTCTGAGGCGCGCCCCGAGGCTGCCCGGCAGCGGGTACTGGCAGAAAACGAACGAATTGCGAAGCTGGAGGAGGAGGTTGCCGCCCTGCGGGGTGAAGTGGCCGGCTTACAGCTGCAGATGGCGGAGTTTAAAGCGCAGTTTGAGTAACATCTTCGTCTTCAGGCCAGAAGCGGCGCTGCAGTTCGGCCATCAGAGGCCCCAGACTCTTCCGGTCGCGGGCCGACACCGTGACGCTGTTCCGGGTTCGTGCTGACTGGCGAACCTTGAGAAATGACACCACATCCTTCTTCTTTAAATCATTAAGCAGATCAGCCTTGTTGTAGACCAGCAGCTCCTGTTTGTCCCCCAGCTCCAACTCCGCCAGAATAGTCCGCACCTGAGCGATCTGATCCTCAAAACGGGGATGGGAAGCGTCCACAACGTGAAGCAGCAGGTCGGCATCGCGCATCTCTTCCAATGTCGCTTTGAAAGCCCCCATCAGAGATTTCGGCAGGGAACGGATAAAGCCGACCGTGTCGGTGATGATCACCTCACGCTCGCGCGGGAAGCGGAGGCGTCGGGTGGAGGTATCAAGCGTTGCAAAAAGGAGGTCCTCGGTAAAGACATCACTCTTGGTCAGAGCATTCAACAGGGTCGATTTCCCGGCATTGGTATAGCCGACGATCGAAATGATCGGCACCCCGGCCTTGACCCGCTGTTTTCTCCGCTGGTCACGCCCCTGGGAAAGCTCTTTAAGTTCCCGCTCCAGACTCGCGATCCGGTCGCGGATACGCCGCCGGTCGGTTTCCAGCTTGGTTTCACCCGGTCCACGCCCGCCGATCCCCCCCATCAGGCGCGACATCTGCACACCGCGACCTGTCAGGCGCGGCAGCAGATATTTCAGTTGCGCCAGTTCGACCTGCACCTTGCCGTCCAGCGTTTTCGCCCGCCGGGCAAATATATCGAGGATCAGCTGGCTGCGGTCGATAACCTTCAGTTCGGTCATCGCGGAAATAGAGCGCATCTGGGCCGGAGTCAGCTCCTGATCGAAGATCAGCATGCTGGCGCCACGCTGCATCGCCCTGATGACCACGTCGCGCATCATCCCCTCCCCCATCAGAAAGCGGGGATTCAGTTTTTTCGGCCGCTGGATGAATTCATCAAGCGCCTCCACCTGGGCGGTCCGAGACAATTCGCGCAGCTCGGCCATTGAATCTTCCGCTTCCTGGCGGGTCCCGGAGGTCGTGACGGAAATCAGGATAGCTCGTTCGAGAGCATCCTTGGCTTTCGTTGCGGTGCGGGCCGCTTTTTCCAGATCGGCTTCCAGCTCCGGAATGAAGTGGATACAGTCGAGGTCAACCCGTTCAAGCGGGACAATCGGATCGAGGGTTGTGCTTGTCCCCCTTTGATCAGGTGACAGCCAGGCCAGCTGGGCGTATATCTGACTTTTGCCGGGGGTAAAAAGCAGGGCGGCCAGCAGATCAAACCGTAACAGGGAGAGATCGGTCAGATCATCTTCGGAGACCGGTTCGTTTTTCAGGTGAGTGTGGATCAAACGCAGACCGCGCATGACCCGTTTACCGAGCGGGTAATCGCGCAGTTCGGGGATTACCACCCCTTTTTCATCGCCGACAATGACGTATTCCACATTGCCGGCGCGGTTGACGAGAATGCCGATTTGGCGATGGAGGTCGTTTGAGAGTTCAACGAGGCGGGCAGCCAGCTCGTGTGAGCAGAATTCAGCGACCGGCACGCGCCTGCGGTAAAGGCGCTCCAGAGACTGGATCTGGCTTGATTTTAAGCCTGCAAGATTACCGAATGCTTCTTTAATGGGGTGACTCCAGAATTACAGCCCGATGATGTTGTACCCGCCGTCAACGTAATGAATCTCGCCGCTCACGCCGCTGGCCATGTCGCTGCAGAGGTAGAGAGCAGACTTGGCAACGTCTTCCTGGGTGATGGTTCGCCGCAGCGGAGCTTTTGACTCGACATGGTTGAGAATATTGTGGAAGCCGTTGACCCCCGCCGCAGCAAGCGTACGGATCGGGCCGGCGGAAACAGCGTTTACCCGGATGCCTTCGGGACCGAACGCCTCGGACAGATAGCGCACAGAGGCCTCAAGTGCCGCTTTTGCAACACCCATGACGTTGTAGCTCGGGAAAACCTTCATCGCCCCGTAGTAGCTGAGCGTCAGTGCGGAACCGTTTCTCCCCTGCATCATCGGCTGGGCCGCCTTCATGATTTCCAGAAAGGAGTATACGCTGATGTCCATGGCGGTGGCAAAACCTTCACGGGTAGTATTTACGATTGTCCCCTTCAGTTCCTCCTTGTTCGCAAAAGCGACCGCATGGATGATAATGTCAACGCCATCCCAGACTTTGCCCAGTTCGCTAAAGACAGAGGCTATCTCATCATCGCTGGTAACGTTACAAGGAAGTACCGCGACAGCATCAATCGACTCCGCAAGTGGGCGGACCCGCTTCTCTATGGCCTCTCCGGCATAGGTCATCGCCAGTTCGGCCCCCTGTTCATGGAAAAGCCGAGCAATCGCCCAGGCGATACTCTTATCATTTGCAACACCAAAAATTACGGCTTTTTTTCCACGTAGCAACATCTTTATATATCCTCCGGTATTCTACACTGCGGATGACTCATCCGGACCGTTTTTTCCCGCCGCGGATTCAGGCGGTATCGCCTTATTTTCAATGGAATGTTCATGTGGTGATTCATTTGATGACTCGGCTGAAGTGTTGCTGCCCCCGGACGAATCTGCTTGGCGCCGCTCAGGTTCAACCGGCTGAAGATGCGCTTCAAGAACTTCCAGCCGTTTTTCTATTGCTTCGAGAACTTCCAGCGTCCGGTCCTGCTTCCCCTTGATCGCGAATACGACAAACGGCATGATCAGCCAGACCACAGCCAGAAAAAGACCGATGATACACACCATCACCATGAAACCGCCAACAATCTCCATGTCCTCTCCCACAAAATATAGGTTCGTATCTATAACACAATAACATCAAAAAAGTTAAGGTGATATTTACTGTTTACGGCACCAGTAACGCTGCGTGATTGGAGCTGAAGTACGGCGGGTCGTTTCTGACTATTGCTGCTACCGCCGGGTGACGCTTGAATTCACTCTCCAGAAAGCGCCGTACCTGCTTACGATCCCAGCCGCCGGGATGCCGGAAGGAGGTGTAGAGTGAAAGATCACCTTCGTAGAACGGCTGGTTTCCGTATTCCCGGGCTTCATCTCCATAGAGTGGCATATTGAATAGCGCCAGGTTGAGAAAATTGATCGCCTGGTGATGACGGACGATAAAATCGAGTGTCCGGCGAGCTCCCACCAACGTCTCTCCCGGTGTTCCGAACAGCAGGTAGCAGTAGACAGCGATCCCGGCCCCGCGGAGGTTATTCAGCACCCGGGAGGCCAACCCGAGATCGATCCCCTTGCTCATCCGGTCCAGCACACCCTGATCACCCGACTCCAGTCCCAGTTTGAGCATGGCACACCCCGAGCGCTTAAGGGCACGGCAGAATTCCGGGTCGGCCAGTCCTTCGTCAATTCGCGCAAAGCCGTACCAAGGGGCTCCCGGCGGATTTTCCACGAGGGCGCGGAGCAGCGCCGGGCTGACGGCATTATCCAGCAGATGGATCAGTACCGGACCGGTTTGTTCGGTCAGAAGCTTAAGGTCCGACAACACGACAGCGGTGGGAACAGGACGGTACGCGTTCCCTTCGGCACGCTCCGGGCAAAACGAGCACCGGTTCCAGTAACAGCCACTGCCGGCGCTGTAGGGGAGAATAAGGCCGGGAGAAAAATACTCACTCAGCGGCAGCGTCGAGTAATCGGGGGTTACATGCAGCTCCGGCGCCGTACTGTTCCCCATGAGTGCCAGCAGCGGTCCCTCTCCCGGCCCGGGGATCAGATGATCCACCATATCTCCGAAAGGGTTGCTCCAACCGGGGCGCTGCATCCAGGAGGTAACCAACCCGCCCCCAAGTACAATTTTCAGCGCCGAATACCGCTTTCTGAGGTGACCGATCATGGCAAAGGTGCAGAGCGCCTGGCTGAGATAGTTGAGTGAAAATCCTACCGTTCCGACGCCGTCGAGAATTTCCGGAAAGCGCTGATTGAAATAAGGAAAAAACGGATTCTGCTCCGGCCGCAGAGCCGCAGCAAGCAGGTCGCGGCTGCGCAGTGGCGAGAGTGTTGTATGCTGGTAGTCGGCCAGCCCGGCAGAGACACCATTTCCGGCAGCAGAGAGGGCCAGAATACGGTTAAGGTCACTGATCGCGCGGCGATAGCGGTCAGGCGTCTGGTAGGTTTTGATGTCGCGCAGAGCGGCCAGGTTCCGTACCCGTCCCTTAGCCGCCCGGCGACTCCAGGTATCAGCGGCGGTCAGCGGCTGTTCCACCAACCAGAGCTGCCCTTCCAGATTGGCATCCAGAGTTCGGCAAGGGACGCCGTGAGCCTTCAATGCGGCGGCCAGACGCGCTATGCCGGCCGGTGGCTCGCACGCTTTGGCGAGGGGCGGGAATATGAGCAGCATGCCGTACCGGTCCCGGCAGGCTACTGGTACTGGATATAGAGCGGCTTCGGATTCAGCTTGAGAACTTCCTGCGGAGTCAGCAGAGGGTCGCCCTTCTTTGTGTCATTATGATAAAAGAGTTTGAACCCGGTATACTGCACCGGTTCGGCAACGACATAATCCTTGTACGAATCCCGCTTCAGCCAGGGAGCCCCCCAGCCATCCATATGCATGACCATCTGCACTTCAGGGCGCAGCACAATATGTTTTGAATTTGTGACGCCGTTGCGGGTAAAGCGGTGCACGGTAAACACCTTGGGAGGAAGCTTATATTTCACAACCAGCTCCTTCAGATACGCGGAAGCGTAGTTGATATCGGCCGCATCGTAGGTGCCGATCTTGGTACCCGGCTTTTTGCCGCTTTTTATCAGGTTGAATTCCGGATCGATCCCCAGATGCACGTCAGGATTCTTCAGAATCCATTCGAAACGCGGCAGCACCGAGCGAATATCATCATGTCCGGTTTGAATATCGATAAACATGACTGCACCGGCTTCTTTGGCCCAGCCATATACCTGGTTAATGATTTTGTCCGGCATGACCATACGGTATTTGCCATCCTTGCCGGGTGCCCCCTGTGCCACCACCGCAATCAGATGCAGCGCCGGTTGTACCGGGGTGGCCGGATCAGCAGCCTGCCACTTGGCCACCTCACCTTTCAGGCGCTTCAGCATTTCGTCTTTGGGGAATTCACCGAGCGCCCCCATCTTCTTTGAAAGCGGGTTGCCGTAATAGGCAACAATGCGCCTGGATGGCAGGATCGAGCCGGGGAGCGGTGCGGGACACGGCACCGGCCAACCACATTGTTTGGCATACTCCGGACTCTCACCGGCACTGTACTTAATCTTGGGAGCAGAGTTGCGGGCGGCGCTCGTCTGTGCCGCAAAAACCGCAGCTTTCCTGGAGGCAGTCGTCGTCGCCGCAAATGCAGCCTCAGCGGCCCTCAGTTCGGTTTCCTTCTGTGTTTTTGCCCTCGGCTCAACATTCCTGCTGTCTGTACACGCGGCAAGAGCAAATATAACGAAAATCAGTATTAATGAGATGAATGCGTTGCGCCGGTTTTTCAAATGGTACTCCTTCACGTTGTATGGCTCCTGTTTTTGCCACGATGCCGATGGCTATTGATCCGGATCTTCCATCAGAAAATCTTCAATGTCGATGGCATCTTTTACCTTATATATAAGCGCGTCAGGCCACTCCCTGATCGAAAGTCTGGTCAGCATTTTCGCTTCCTCAAACGTCAAATCGACGTCATCAGGCAGCTTGTCAGCAAGTTCATCCACCCACCGTGCCTCATGCGCTGACAACGGAGCCTGCAGCAATTCCCTACTCGATATTTTCATCCCGGCCTCCACCCTGCAACACGTTTTTTCGAACCGTTAAGGGTACAGTGAAAACGGAATTCACACAAGTTTATTTTGAGATATTATTTGACAAAGGAGCACAAAATGTGTCACCTGAACAACAATCACTCGCGCCCCCCTGCAAAGCGGACAGATGTGATAGAAAAATATTTCCTGCTCGGCCAACTAATCAGGACAATGCGTCCTCAGAATAATTTCAACATACCAAGGAGAATCAACCATGACCATCTGTCCGTGCGGAAGCGGCAATCCCTACTCCGAATGCTGTGAGCAGATCATTTCGGGCGGCAGGCCTGCAGAGACGGCCGAGCAACTCATGCGGGCCCGCTATTCGGCGTACGTACTCGCCCGGATGGATTTTGTCTTTGAGAGCACCCACCCTGACCACCGTCAGGGGTATGATCACGCAGGAACCAAAGAGTGGGCCGAAACAGCCCAATGGCAGGGGCTTGAAATCATCGGTACCCACAAAGGTGAGGAGAACGACTCAGTCGGAGAAGTAGAATTCATTGCCCGTTTCATCGAAAACGGCAACAGCCGCGAACATCACGAAGCGGGGCAATTCAAGAGGAAAGATGGCCGCTGGTATTTCACCGAAGGGGAGATGGTCCGTCCAAAACCGTTGGCCGTCACCAAGATCGGCCGCAATGACCCCTGCACCTGCGGAAGCGGCCTCAAATACAAAAAGTGTTGCGGAAAATAATGCCGACATTGGCGCAGAGGTATTGAAACTGAAAAGGCGGCTCAAGAGCCGCCTTTTTCTATGACCGGGCCAACATCACCGGCATTATTTTTCTTCTTTTTCAGCGGCATAGATCGTGGCAATGCCAAGGGTAAGTTCGTGGAGATGAACGTTGCAGAAGCCGGCTTCGGCGATCATGCCCGAGAAATCCTCCTGTGAAGGGAATTCGAGCACGGAGTCGGGCAGGTATTTGTATGCGTTGTACCTCGAGAAAAGCCCGCCGACAACCGGCAGCAGGCGACGGAAGTAAAAATAATACAGCTGCCTGAACAACTGTGAACGCGGTGTAGAAAACTCCAGTATGATCATCCGGCCGCCGGGACGCAGCACTCGCCACATCTCAGCCAACCCCAGTTTTCTGTCAACGACGTTCCTGATGCCAAAGGCAATGGTGATCGAGTCAAACGTATCATTGGCAAACGGCAGATCCTCGCAAGGGGCAACCTTCAAGTCAATCCTGTCGGCATAGGGTGATGCAGCCACCTTTACGGCACCCAGATCAACCATCTCCTTACAAAAATCAGCACCGGTAATCCTGACCGATTCAGGTGTGCGGCGGGCAATTTCCAGTGCCACATCACCGGTGCCGGTGGCCACATCGAGAATGCGGGAACCTTCACGGTACTTGAGCAGCCGAACGGCTTTTGTTCGCCAACGACGGTCGATTCCAAAACTCAACAGCCGGTTAAGAAAATCATATCGGGGAGCAATCGCCCCAAACATCTGCTGGATTTTTTCCCCTTTATCTGAAAGCCTGAACATTCGTTTCCACTACCTTTTAAATGATTTAAGTGCTATAAAATCAGCGTGTCTATGTAGCATATTTTGCCCGCCATTCACCAGAAAAAACAAGCCGCACCCTCAGGAGACGCAACAACAGTGATACCCACCATCCGCATTCAGGACATCGCAGACATATTGATCATGACCATTCTGCTTTACCAGCTGTATTCCTGGTTTCGCGGAACGAGGGCAATTCAGGTACTGCTGGGACTTGGCGTCGTGACCCTGATCTATTTTACAACCCGCTTCCTGGATCTTTATATGACAAGCTGGGTGCTTCAGGAGCTTGGCACCGTCCTGATCGTCCTTATAATCGTTGTATTTCAAACCGAGATCCGCCAGGCGCTGTATCGCTTCAGCCTCCTGCGCCACATACTCGACAGTCACCAGGAAACTCAGCATAGTCAATTTCAGGATATAGCCGAGACGCTATTTCGGATGGCGGCCAACAGAACCGGCGCCCTGATTGTTTTTCAAGGCAATGAATCGCTGAACGATCTGATGACGAACGGTGTGGTAATTAACAGTGAAATATCTCCCCAAATGCTGGAATCGATTTTTTATAATGGCGCACCGTTTCATGATGGAGCGGCACTCATCAATAACGGCAGAATCGAAAGGGCGGCCTGCCACCTGCCGCTCTCGGTCAGCCCCGATGTTCCGCAGCATCTTGGCACCCGCCACCGGGCTGCACTCGGATTATCGGAGCGAAGTGATGCGGTTATTGTTGCCATATCAGAGGAACGCGGTGAAGTATCTCTGGTAACAGCCGGAACATTTCGCCGTATGAATACCCCCACCGAACTGATTATGGCGCTCGACGAGCTACTGAGAAGTGAAACAGAGCGTCCACGGATCACGTTGCGGCAGCGCGTTTTTTCAAACCTGTTCCCGAAGATCGCCCTCCTGCTAGGTGTATGCGTTTTCTGGGGGTTGATAACAACCCGTCAGGGACAGATCACAACGGTCACAGCCCCGGTACGACTGCATGGTGTTCCTGACAGCATATTTTTGCTCCGGACAGTCCCTGAAGACGTGACAGTCCAGATAAAATCAATGTCAAGCCTGACTCCACCACCATCGAAACTCGACCTGACCGCCGAAATTGACGCCTCGGGAATAAAAGAAGGAACGACTGCCTTAAGAGTACGTCATGCTGACATTACCACTCCGTCAGGCATGATCATAACGTCGGTATCACCATCCGGCGTGCGGGTTTCCGCCGAGAAAAAACTGCGCAGGAACGTGCCGGTACGAGCCACAATCAAAGGCAGGCTGCCGTCCGGCCAGTCATCTTTTCAAGTTACCTGCGAGCCGGGCTCAGTCGATATAGAGGGGCCAGCCAGCCAGGTCTCGCAGATTGCCTCGGTTGCAACTGAAGAGATCGACGCCAGCCAATTGAAAAGGGGGAAAGAATATCTGAAAAATCTGCGGGTACCGGAAAAACAGGTATCCATACTATGGAACACTCCCGTTACGATTAAACTTTCCACTCGGGACAGGCGGCATCAATAGAGTTTGGCACGTGTTTTGCTGTTTGTGATTCCACTGAAAGAAGCGACAAAGATTGACTTTTGGAATTGGTTGTTATATAAACAAGCCCTTCTTTATGATATTTAAAACAACATGGAGGGAACATGGCCCATATGCGTACTGTTGTTGCGACCTGCCTCATACTCCTGGCACTTCCTCAGCTGGTTCTGGCTTCAAAATCTCATGTCGTACGAAAAAGCGAATCTCTGCTGTCAGTTGCCCGTAAATATCACGTTTCCGTCGATGAGCTTAAATCCGTTAACAACCTGACCGCTTCCCATGTTTCCAAGGGAATGCGCCTGATAATACCGTCACATGCCGATTCACAACAAAAAAAGCCCACAACTTCAGCTCGCCTGAATACCTATAAAGTCTCCAAGGGGGATTCGCTTCCCAAAATTGCCAAAAGAACCGGCGTAAAAATGTCTGACATCCGAAACCTGAACGGACTGAAAGGAAACAGGATCAAGCCTGGCCAGGTTTTGATCCTTGTGGCTGCCGAGACAACCAGCCGGCCAGCCAGCACCAACAGACTGCAGCTTATAAACAAAGACCTCTTGAATGAGCAGGAGTTGACCGACACGCTGGCGGAGTTGACCGATCTTGAGTCAGATCGTCCCGTTGACCTCGCAAAAACTCTTGAAGCCAGTCATGTCAGCAGCCTGAAGAAGAGCGCTTTCAGCTTTCTGGGCGCACGGTACCGCTTTGGAGGGAGCAGCCGCAATGCTCTTGACTGTTCGAGTTTCACCCAGCAGGTTTTCCGCGAGCAGAGCGTTAAGCTTCCCCGCACTGCCAGGGAGCAGTTTTCTGTCGGCAACGAGGTCATGCGCGGTGATCTGAAAAAAGGGGATCTTGTTTTTTTCCAGACCTACGCCAGCTTCCCATCACATGTCGGCATTTATCTCGGGAACCGCAAGATGATCCATGCCTCTTCCCGCGAGCACCGGGTCGTCATTTCCTCCATGGATACACCCTACTACCTGTCACGCTATCTTGGAGCCAGACGTATGACAAGTAACACGGACTCTGACGCCATTGATTTCAATGAATTACTGCTTGGCGTCGAAGAGGAAAATGAGCATGATATTTTAACAAATGATACTCTTGGCGTGTCACTCAACCTTGCGAAATAGAACCTGTCACCGATGCATATCTACTCCATCCGGGTCACCTGACCCGGATTTTTTTTCGCCATGAAAATCCTGCTTGCCTATCAGTCCGGATTACCAAACCGCAGGGACCCCTACGTAAGTCTCGTCCCAACCGGCTTGTGCTACCTGCACGCCTGCTTGAGAGAAGCCGGATATGACTCGACCCTGGCTAATTTTTCCGCCTGGCCCGCATCCAGAATCAAGAAGGAGCTACTGACCTTCAAGCCTGATTTCATCGGCATTTCCCAATGGACCCACAACAGACACATATCTCTTGAACTTGCCAGGATGTGCCGGAACCTCATCCCTGACAGCACGATTGTAATGGGGGGCGGGCACGCGACCTTCTGCTATGAAGACATATTGATCGAAGGTTCGCCGGTCGATATTGTGGTTCGGGGCGAAGCGGAGTCCACGCTATTGGAATTGGTTTCACGGAAGTCATCAGGCTTAGAATGGCAGGACATCGCCGGACTGGCTTTTCGGCGATGCGGCACAATTACGGTCACCCACCCTCGAAAACTCCTTGATGATCTTGATCGCCTGCCGCTGCCGGCGCGCTATCTTGACAGGTCAGTCGGACTTGACCCGGCGCTGCAATCCGAATTCATCGTTACAACTCGAGGCTGCCCGTCCGCCTGTTATTTCTGCAGTTCGCCCGATTTTTGGGGAAGAAGGGTTCGTTTCCGTTCTCCGGACGCAATTGTTGACGAGATTCAGTATATTCGCCAAAAATATGGGCTGATCTATTTTTCGATACGTGACGACACTTTTACAGCTGACCGCCGGAGAGTACTTGAATTTTGCTCGCAACTGCAGAATCATGAGGTCAACATTCTCTGGAACTGCCAGTCGCGAGTCACTGCGATTGACGAAGAACTGGTGACAGAAATGAAGAGGGCGGGCTGCGAATGCATTCAGCTCGGAGTCGAAGCCGGTTCGCCTCGCATTCTTCACCAGCTGGGTAAAAACATCACTCCACCGGAGATTGAGCAGGCCTGCGCGACGATCAAGGAGGTCGGCATCCATCTTTCGGTTTACCTTATCAGCGACGTTCCGGGGGAAACCGGCGACGAGATCCGGCAGACAATCAAGCTTATCCGCCACATCCATCCTGATGACGGCTATGTCTCGCCGCTCGCCTATTATCCGGGCACGCAACTCTATAAAGACGCACTGGCATCCGGCTCTGCCACTACCACTATTTTTACCGACTCACGCCAGGCAGCCCTGTACGTTTCATCTACACCAGGGGGACATTCATCCGCTACCCTCCTGAAGGAACTGACAAATAATCAACAGGATGACCCCGATCGCTTCAAACGGCAGAAGAAGAGGCTCGGATACTGCTGCACTACCAACGTGATAGCCGCAGAGTGGTATCGCCAGCGGGGTGATTACAATAGCGCCGAAAAGGAATTGCGGGAGATTACGACACTGCAGCCAGGTAATCCGTGGGGGTGGTTTCTTCTTGGAGATCTGTATTCCGAACTGGGCAGAATAAATAAAGGGAAAGAGTTTTACGCCAAAGTACTGAGCATCGTTCCGAAGCATGGTCCATCAAAAGCGGGACTATCCGAGGCATAAAAAAACGGGGTCATTTGCATGACCCCGTCGGTGTTACAGACTCTGGAACCTACTTCACAATCCTGATACCAGGGATGAAGGAGATCTTTTCAAAAGTCTTGTTCAGAGTTTTGCTCTGGAAATTAGCCAGTGGCGGAGCTTCCGGGTATTCGATCTTGTCGCCCTTGGCAATCTTGATTTCTGGCAGTGCCAGCCAGACTTTCACGCCTTTTTCGTCAGCTGCTTCTACGTACGTGTAGCCGCCGGAGTTCATGGTCTGCGTAACCGTTGCTTTTTTACCGGCACCTGCAGGAATTTCCTGAGCCTTCATACCGGCGTGAGGGTCTCCGCCTGGTGCTGCGGCCGGCGCCTGGCCTTGCTGTGGAGCGGCTGGGGCTGGGGCTTCTGTCTTAGGCTTGTCTTTGCACCCTGCAAGGGCGAGAGCGGCGATGCTGATAACTACTAATGCTGTTTTTTTCACCTGCGACCTCCTGAATTTTAGATAGCTCATCGATTTCTAACATATTACGGTTGGTTATTCCAAGATAAATATTATAACGTTTGAAAATATAACACTATTTCCCAGTTCAACACTATTTTTACGCAGCGCAGCCAGCCACATAACTATATAAATTAACTGATTTACGTACCGGAATCAGAGTGATTCAGGGATTCGTACAACGCAATCTGTTCCGCAATGGACAGTTTGCGGCGGCAGCAGTTCGTACCGTTCAGGCAGAGCCGGCAGCGGTCATTCGAACACCACTGACAACAGGTGCAGTCCGGACAGGGATATTTTTTGGGAGCATCATCAGACATCAACGTGCGACACTTTTATTGACAAAGCTGCCTCCGATAAGCTATGTAACGAAATTAATTCATAGCCATTGCCACGCAAATTATTCATATGAGCTTCATTGACCGGGGTAGTGTCCTGCAGCCCCTTACCGACCAAACAGCAGGTACACGGAACAATTCCACGGCAGAGGCAGACTGCGGCGGCAGTGATTGTGACTGAAAACAGGCACCTGGTGAAACGGTACATACACGTGAGTCCATTGCAGAGTCAGCCCCTGACAATATAAACCGAACAGGCTGCATTACTGGCGACCTTATGGGAAATACTCCCCTTGATTCGACGCTGGATAAATCCTTTGCCGGAACTACCGATAACAATCACATCGATTTCTTCACGTTTGGCAAGGCTGATGATTTTGTCAGCAGGGTCGCCATATTCAACAATCATCTCCAGCTGAATATCGTGTTCTGCGGCGCTTTTTTCTACGACATAAAATATCCGTTCCCGAAACTCATCCCATTTTTTTGTTTCGGTCATCGGGACCGCCGGTACAAAGTCAGTGAAGGTTGAATTTGGTGCATTCGGCAACACGAGCAATGCATAAATTCGACTTTTAAACTGGCTCTGATTGCCGGCGGCAAAACGGACAGCCTCTTCAGCCGCCTTATCAGATTGAGGGGATCCATCGATTGCCACAAGTATTTTTTTGCGTAGGTTCAGCATAGCGCCCTCGTACGTGTTTTATAAACGAACTGCCATACAGATAAACGCCCGTATCATACAATTTAAATATAAAGTAATTTTTCGCACTTGACAATTGTAAAACAATATTCTAACATTTTACAAAATCATTCTAAAAGTGACACTTTTGGCTTATTTTTTAATTAATGATGACATTTTGATATGTTGCACATCGCTTTCTATTACTCTAATTCATGAAAAGGAATCGTCTCATGGCAAAAAAAGAAAAATCGGATTATCTTATACAGGCTGTTTCACATGCCCTCGACCTTCTGGAACAGTTCCATGGTGAAGTTGACGAACTCGGCGTTACGGAATTAAGCAAGCGCCTGAAACTTCACAAGAACAATGTCTTCAGATTACTTGCGACACTCGAATCCCGCAGCTACATCGAGCAGAACAAAGTGACCGAAAACTATCGACTCGGCCTGAAAACTCTCGAACTCGGACAGACGTTCATCAAGCAGATGGGTTTGCTGAGACAGTCAAAACCGGTTCTTGAGGCATTGGTTGAAAGCTGCAATGAGACGACCTATGTTTCAATTCTAAAAGACTTCAACATAGTGTATCTTGATGTTGTCGAAACCGCCATGACCGTCAGGGTCGTCCCGCGGGTAGGTTCAAGACTTCCGGCCTACTGCACAGCCGCCGGCAAGGTACAGATAGCATTCATGAGCGATGAGGAGCTTGAAGCATACCTCCCGTCAAAAGAGCTGAAAAGCTACACTCCCAATACCATTACCGATCGTGATGCACTGAAAAGGCAGCTTAAACAGATTGCCGAGCAGGGATACGCTTTCGACAACGAGGAACTTGACACCGGTGTCAAGTGTGTCAGCGCTCCGATCCGTGACTACACCCGCCGCATTATCGGTGCAGTCAGTATTTCCGGACCGGCAATGCGCTTCTCTGATGAACGCATTAAAAACGAGCTGATTCCGCTTGTACTGAAAGCAGGTGACGAGATTTCCTCCAAGCTCGGTTTCCAGAAATAGTCAGCTTCCCACAGACACCCAAAAGGCGGCTTTCGAGCCGCCTTTTTTGTGTAATCGAGAAGTGCCCCCGCATGTCCGGTACGGCAACAGCACGTTATTTGAGGATACAATCATGCTGATTTACAAGGTTATTGAAATCGGGACGGTCACGGAAGATGCGATCGAAGAAACACTTAACGACTGGAGTTCCAAGGGATGGCATTTTGACGGACTGCAGTTCGCCATGCGCGAATCGAGCAAACGCCCCTCCATGGCATTTGCCCTTTTCACTCGGGAAACCTCTTGCAGAGATGAAAAACCATGAACCCTAAAGAGACCCTCTACCTGGTTGACGGATCCTCCTACATCTACCGGGCCTATTACGCCATCCGCCATCTATCGTCCCCCAGCGGTTTTCCGACCAATGCTATTTACGGCTTCATCCAGATGCTGCTCAAGCTGCTCAAAGATTACAACCCGCAACATGTTGCCGTCGTTTTCGATGCCGGACGCACCACTTTCCGCACCGAAATGTACCCGGAGTACAAGGCAAACCGCGCCGCGATGCCGGATGACCTGCGGGTACAGATGGAACCGATTCGCGAAGTGGTGCGGGGATTCAACATTCCGACTCTGGAACTGCGGGGGTATGAGGCTGACGATATCATCGGCGCTCTGGCCGGACGTTTTGCCGCCAGAGGTGGAAAGGTCGTCGTGGTTACCGGTGACAAGGATCTGATGCAGATCGTGACCGACCACGTCACACTGCTGGACACCATGAAGGGGAAGGAATCGGGTATTACTGATGTGATTGAGCGTTTTGGCGTTCCACCGGAGCGGGTGATTGACATACTGGGGCTTGCTGGTGATTCCTCGGACAACATTCCCGGTGTGCCGGGCATCGGCGAAAAAACTGCGACGAAGCTGATTCTGGAATTCGGTTCGCTTGATGCTCTGCTGGCGCGGTCTGACGAGGTCAAAGGGAAAAACGGCGAAAAGCTGCGTGAATTCCGGGACCAGGCGCTGCTCTCACGGCGGCTGGCCACTATCGAGTGCAATGTCCCGCTGGAAGTAGATTTGGAGACGTTGACTGCTCGTGAACCGGACCAGGAGGCTCTGAACGCGTTCTTTAAAAAATACGGTTTCACGACGCTGATCAAGGAGCTGACCGGCAAGGCGACCCTTTCTTTCGAGCAGTATCATACCGTTACGACTGTGGTGGAACTTGAAGCTCTCGCTACTGCTCTGGAGCTGGCGGGGGAATTTGCCTTCGACCTGGAGACCACCAGTCTCGACCCGCGCTTGGCTGAGATTGTCGGACTTTCGTTCTCGTTCCGGGATCATGAGGCGTATTACGTGCCGGTCGGGCATGTCACAACTATCCCCCTCCCTACCCCGCACCCGCTGGAGGAGGGTTCTTTATTCGCTTATCAAGCAGGAGAAGAGCTCCTCCCTCCAACCGGGGGAGGAAACCTTGCTCCCAACCAAATCCCCTATGTCACTGTTTTCGACCGCCTCCGTCCTCTGCTGGAGAACCCTGCCATGCGCAAGGTCGGGCAGAACATCAAGTTCGACATGCAGGTGCTGGCCAACAACGGCGTCACTCTGGCCGGTGTCTGGTTTGATACCATGCTCGCCTCCTATCTGCTCAATCCGTCACGGCAGGGACACGGCCTTGACGCCTTGGCGCAGGAGCATCTGAATCACCGCATGATCAGTTTCAATGATGTCGCCGGGAGCGGCAAGGGGCAAATAAATTTTGCTGAAGTGGAACTGGAAGCCGCCTCGCGCTATGCCGCAGAGGATGCCGATGCTACCTGGCTGCTGCACCGCAAGTTTGAGCCGCTCCTTGTGGCAGGGGGCGACGACAAATTATTTCATGAAGTCGAAATGCCGCTGGTAACGATCCTGGCCGGCATGGAGAATCATGGTGTGCTTCTGGACAGTACGCTCCTGAACGGTCTCTCTGCGGACTTCGCCGGGCGAATGGGGGCACTCGAGGAACAGATTTTTTCACTTGCTGGTGAACGGTTCAACCTCAACTCCCCCAAACAACTGGGCGAGGTGCTCTTTGACCGGATGGGGTTGAAGAGCGGCAAAAAGAACAAGGGTAAAACCGGCTGGTCAACCGACAACGAAGTGCTGACCGCACTGGCTGAAGAGCAGGAGATTGTCCGCCTGATCCTCGATTACCGCTCTGTTGCCAAGCTTAAATCAACCTACACCGATGCCCTTCCGCGTCTCGTCAGCCCGCGCACCGGCCGGGTCCATACTTCATACAACCAGACCGTTACCAGCACCGGCCGGCTTTCGTCTTCCGACCCAAACCTGCAGAACATCCCGATCCGGACCGAAGAGGGGCGCCGCATCCGTCATGCCTTTATCGCCCCGCCGGGACATGTCATCCTGTCGGCTGACTACTCCCAGATCGAACTTCGAGTACTTGCACACCTTTCAGGCGACACGGTTTTCTGTCACGCCTTCGCCAATGACGAAGACATCCATACCC
Organism: Desulfuromonadaceae bacterium; assembly: GCA_049696195.1. Lineage (GTDB taxonomy): Bacteria > Desulfobacterota > Desulfuromonadia > Geobacterales > Pseudopelobacteraceae > JACRCG01. Next base: position 34,625 of record JBAVTM010000108.1, read on the forward strand.
GCACCGCGGCCGAGGTTTTCGGTCTTTTCCCCGAGATGGTTACTCCCGAGATGCGCCGCCAGGCCAAGACCATCAATTTCGGCATCATCTATGGCCAGGGGGCCTTCTCCCTTGCCAAGCAGCTCGGCATTGCGCGCAAAACCGCCGAAGATTTCATCAGTACCTATAAAGAACGGCACCATGGAGCTATAACGTATCTCGACTCCTGCATCAGGGAAGCGGAAGACCACGGTTCTGTCAGGACGATCCTGGGCCGCCGCCTCCCGATTCCCGACATCAGGAGCAGCAACGGCAACGTTCTGGCCTTTGCCCGCCGCAACGCCATCAACTATCCGATCCAGGGATCGGCGGCCGATATTATCAAGTGCGCCATGATCCGGGTCGATGCCAGAATTCGCCGGGAGCTGCTGCAGAGCCGCCTGATTATGCAGGTACATGACGAGCTGGTGTTCGAGGTGCCGGAGCAGGAATTGGTGGCGATGGAACAGCTTGTGGAAGAGGAGATGGGGCATGCTGTTGAAGCACGGGTGCCTCTCAAGGTGGATATCAGTTACGGGGCCAACTGGAGCGAGGCGCACTAGCCGCACAGACAGGCGTGTAGAACATGGCTGGAATAGCAGGAGATTGAATGGAACCCGCCGAAGATAATGTTGGAAATCCGGCGTTACAATTCCATACTCGTTTTTTTCTTCATGAAATGTGAATCATTGTCAAATAGCACTCATTGTCTCCCGTAACCGAGCGCCTTGAAATCAATCCTGCCATTTGCGTCATGGCAGTCGTCGCATTTCAGCGCCTCGGCTTTCGGTGCGACCTGATGGTTCACCGAAACCAGCATGGTTTGCTGTTTCGCCTTCCATTTCCCGCTGTACGGCTGTTTTGCCTCTGCAGCCCCCTTGGCGGCCGCGGCTCCAGGATCTCCGGTGAGAGCATACACCGCGGTTTTCAAGGGGAGGGGCATGCCGGTTGCGGCATCGGCGATAATAGTACAGTTAATCCGTTGCCACGGATAAATGCGGGCCTGGCGGTCCCGTTTCGATCCCACCGGGTCCCATGCGCTGCGCATGGTCCTGTTCCACCAGAGATATTCGGGCTTCAGACGTCTACTCTGTTTGATGGCAGGTTCAAAAAGACCGCTCTTTCCGTTTTTTATCGGGGTGGTCCAGTCGATATCCGTCACCGCCGGCGCATTGGCATAACGGGCTATTGACGGTACATGACAGGTCTGGCAGGCGATTCTATAGCAGTGTCTGTTCAACTGCGGCCCGGTTTCTCCCTTGTGCGGATTCTCCG
>JBAVTM010000109.1:0-3628 GCA_049696195.1 Desulfuromonadaceae bacterium
GCTATACCGTTATTCCGGCAATTCTCTGCAGCGCTTCACGGTATTTGTCGGCTGTTTTATCCAGGATTTCCTGTGGCAGCACGGGTGCAGGAGCACACTTTCCCCAGTCAAGAGTTTCAAGGTAATCGCGCAAAAACTGTTTGTCAAAACTCGGCTGCTGGCCTCCGGGCTGATATCCTTCCTTCAGCCAAAACCGGCTCGAATCGGGGGTCATGCACTCATCGATAATAATCAGCTCACCCTGGTACACGCCGAATTCGAACTTGGTGTCGGCAATGATGATCCCCTTTTTGTCGGCCAGATCACGGGCGCGGGTGTAGATTTTAAGGGTATAATCACGGGCTTTTTCGGCCAGATCGCGCCCGCAGATTTCCACCATTTTTTCAAACGAGATTGTCTCATCGTGAGCGCCGAGATCTGCTTTCGTGGAAGGCGTGAAGATCGGTTCCGGCAGGCGGTCTGACTCTTTCAGACCGGCCGGCAGCGCAATACCGCTGATTTTACCGGTTGCCTTGTAATCCTTCCACCCCGAGCCGGAGAGATAGCCGCGCACGATACATTCGACCGGCAGCGGTGTCGCCTTTTTGACCAGCATCGACCGCCCTTCGAGAATTTCAGCGTACGGCTGGCATTCGGAGGGATAGTCGGCGACATCAATTGAAATAATGTGATTTGGAACGATGTCTTCCACCTGACGGAACCAGAAGGCCGAAATCTGGGTCAGCACGAACCCCTTATCAGGAATCGGCTCATTCATTATCACATCAAACGCCGAGATCCGGTCGGACGTCACCAACAGCAGGGATTCGCCAAGATCATAAATATCACGCACTTTACCGCGTGCCACCAGCTTCAAGCCGGGAAAATCGGTTTGCAGAACAAGTTTTGACATATCTGTCTCCTATTTATCGGCGATCAGCGCCTGATTAATCTCAATCTTGGCTTTTTCCCGCAACCCCTTGGACCATTCGGCCAAGGCATCTTCCTGCTTCTTGGGGAGCATCTTCTTCTTCAACTCTTCCCTGGTCGCATCAAACTGCGCTTTTGGCGCCTCCGTGCGGCTCTTGACACGAACAGCATACCAACGATTACCGACCTTGAACGGAGCGGAGGGCGCCTGTGCCGCCGAGAGTTTGAAAACAGCCTCTACGATTTCAGGTGAGGCGCCGATGGCAGGAACATCTCCCTTGGCAGAGTAGCCGAAACTTCCGGTAGACTGGGTCTTGATGGAGGCTTTGCTCGACAGCTGTTTAGCCGCATCATCGGCCTTCTTCTTCGCCAGTTCGATCGCTTTGGCAGCTTTTGTCTTTTCCTCGACGGCTCCCTTTATTTCAGCCAACGCAGGTACTGTTGCTGCTTTGCGCTCCCGGGCTTTGAGAATATAAATCCCCTTTGCTGTTTCAATCGGTCCGCCAAGCTCGCCCTGCTTCAACTCAAGAGCTTTCTTGACCACTGCGGCTTCACCAATCAGGGAAGGTGCAGGTGCAGCCACCGTAAACAGACCGGTTTCCTGAACCTTTTGCTTCAGCGCACCGGCGATAAGGTTCAAGTCACCGGACTTGATGTTTTTATACAATGTATCGGCAGCCAGCTCAAACAACACCTTGGCCGTTTTCTGTCTGATCGCTTCCGCCTTGACCTTTTCCTTTACCTCGGCCAAAGGCTGGATACCGTCCTTCCCCTGCCAACGGTCTATATTCTTCTGGTAATAGGTCTGAATTTCCTCTTCCGACACCGTCGTTTTAGCCGCCTGTGAGGCCGGATCGAGCAGAATGTATGAAAGCGCCGCCTTTTCAGGGGTTTTGAATTCATTCTGATTTTTCTGCAGATAATCGTTCAGGTCGGCATCGCTCAGCTTTACCTCGGCTGCCACGTCGGAAGGGGCAAAGGACACATACTCCAGGTCCAGCTTGTCATTTTCCTTTTTATACTGTGCAAGAGCATCCGCATCGGTGACGACAGCCTTCTCCCTGATCGCCTGACGCACTTTTTTGAGAATAACTTCCGCTTCCTGCCCTTCCTCAAAATCCTTGGCGGTCATGCGGTTTGACTTTAATATCTGCTGATATTGATCAAAACTGAATTTTCCGTCCTTATGAAACATCGGCATCGCTTCTATTGAGGCGGCGACCTCATCTTTTGAAACCTTGATCCCGAGAGACTTGGCCTCTTTCATGGCCAGCAGGTTGTCAACCAGGCCGTCAAGTGCAACTTTCTTCAATCCCAGCATCTTCTCCATCTCCGGGGGGATCGACTGGCCATAAATCTGCTGATACATACTTCTAATCCGCTGATATGCGCTCTGATACTCTTCAAGAGAGATTCGCGTGCCGTTTACCTTGGCTGCATACCCCCCCTTGCCACCACCCATCCCGTCACTCCCTTTTCCCCACACCAGAAAGATGGTACCCACAAAGGAAAGGACAATGATAACAAAGACAATTTTGATGACAATCGATTCTTTCTTCTTGCGCATGATACTCAGCATGAATTGGTGCTCCTTGAAGGGGTGAATGTACGTAAAACGCCGCTAAAGGCGGCGGGAGCGTCATACTACTATACGTACACCTTGATTGCAAGCGCTTGTTTACAGCGTTCCTAATCTGTCGGCACGCACGCAGCAGAATATGTTCTTGAGTTTACGCTGCCATTCAGGTACGATTTTCAATTGGGGAGTATTCTAGTCCCCATCCGGCAAACTCCTTGATGGGGATTGTTGGTTAGATGAATATTGTCACCGCTGAATTACGTTATGGGAGCCCTATGAGTACAGAATTTGTTCCGAAATGGATTGCCTGGGAAACCACGCAAAAATGCAACCTCCACTGCGTACACTGCCGCTGTTCCTCCGATCTGACCTCTTCAGAAGGGGACTTTACCACCGCAGAGGGAAAGAAACTCCTCAAGGACATTGCCGACTTTTCCAAACCGGTGGTTGTTCTTTCCGGAGGGGAACCGCTGTTGCGCCCCGACATCTTTGAACTGGCAGAGTACGGGACATCCATCGGCCTCCGGATGTGCATGGCGACCAATGGCTCGTTGGTTACCGATGAAATCTGCCAGAAGATGAAACAGGCCGATATAAAAATGGTTTCGCTGTCGCTTGATGGCTCTACTGCTGAAGTACACGACAATTTCCGCCAGTCTCCCGGCTCATTTGAAGGAGTTGTACGGGCAGCAGAAATATTCCGGAGGAACGGCCAGAAGTTTTTGATTAATTCATCCTTCACCAAACGCAACCAGACCGATATTGCCGCCACGTTCAAGAAGGCAAAGGAGCTGGGAGCGACAGCCTGGTATATGTTCATGATCGTCCCGACCGGGCGCGGTGAAGATATTATGAGCGAGCTGATCTCGAAGGAAGACTACGAAGAAATTCTTGACTGGCACTATCATCAGGAAAGGATGGAGGACGATATCCTGATGCGGCCGACCTGCGCACCGCACTATTACCGAATCGTGCCGCAGAAAGCAAAGGCAGAGGGAACCAAGTTCGAGCGCCGCTCACTGACTTTCTCCACCGGAGGAGGCAAAGGATGTATTGCAGCACAATCGATCTGCCTGATCGACTGTTTCGGCAACGTAAAACCATGCTCCTACTTCCATCGCACCGCCGGCAACGTCAAAG
>JBAVTM010000110.1:0-3942 GCA_049696195.1 Desulfuromonadaceae bacterium
TAAACTTAAAGCCGCGATCAGCGAAAAGGGAGCTGATAAATATACGCTGGAAGAGCTCAAGGTTCTCAACAAAAAGCTGAAAGAGGCCAATGAAACCATGCGTGCGCTTACTAAGCCCGGGCGCTAACCAGACTCTCCCGGTCCAGGGCGGGTTGCCGGTTTGACAGGTACGTTTTATTGGGTATGTTTGTTAACAAACGGAGTTTTACTGCTCCGAATTCCCAAAAGGAGGAAATGGATATGAAAAGATTGGTATTAGTATTGATGGCAGTCGGGCTGTTTGGTGCAATGCCGGCATTTGCTGCTGAGCATGAAGGCATGAAGATGGACACCAAGGAAGGCGTGCGGCAATGTGCTTTGCAGGCGGAAACGATCCAGGAGAAGATTAAGCGACTGGACACTGAAGTTGCGAAGGGTGAGAAGAAGTACAGCGCCAAGGAGCTGAAAAAGCTCAAGAACAAACTGGAAGAAGCCAACAAAATCCTGGATCAACTGAATAAACAGTAACTGTAATCATCCGAGGCGGGCTTTTGGCCCGCCTTGACTTTTCAGCCAGGTTGCCATGAAAAAAACGATATCCATTATTATAGCGATAGCATTGGTCGGATTTCTGATCTACGGCATCACCTTCCACAATAAGGAGATTCCCGTCGAGAAAACTGGAAAGGTTACCTCAACCGCTGCTTATGAGAAATATTTCGGCGCAGCGCCGTCGGTTGACAAGGGTACGGCCTATGCCTTTGTGATCTATTTCCCATCAAAAACTGAGCCGGGAAAAGTTGTGCCGTTCCCGTTTTTTACCTTCGATGAGGGAAGCATCAAAAAGGTTGCTGTCGAGCGCCTGCTGAGCAGCATGGATACCGGTAGCTACCAGGGAGAATTCATCCCTTTTCCCGGTGGAACCCGGCTGATAGCAATCAATGATGATCACGGAACGCTAACGGTAAACTTCAGCAAGGAGTTGGATACGTCGGATGAAGCAGGGATCGTGCATGCTCTTACCTTGACCTTGCGCCAGTTCAAGGGCGTCAAGGATATCAAACTCCACGTGGAAGGGAAGGAAGGCCGGTTAAACGACGTGGTAAAAAACGGTGATGGCAGTGCGGTTCAGCAGCCGTCACCGCCACGACTTTTGAGTGTCACTGCCATGAGGGATAAAGGGGCAAAAGACATCGAGGAAGTGAATGCCTTTTTCGACCGTCCGGTGGAAGTCAAGGAGCTGAAGCTGCTCTCCAGGGATGGTCAACAGTTTGCCGGTGACCTTTATCACTCGGTGTTCGACATGGCGGCGGTACTCAAACCGAAAGACCCTTCGCAGTTTAAAGAACGCATGCCGATCAAAGTGCGCTGGAAGGTGATTGATAAGCTGGGCAGGCAGGCGGAGGGAGACAGTGTCTGGTTGCTTGAGGTGAAACAGCACGAACAATAAATGTGCAGTTCAATCATCCTGACCAAGCGGATGCTATCCGCGCTGAATAATGGTTTAAACCAACGGGGGGACTCGTCGCCATTATTCATCTATTTGTAGAAAGGAGGTGCGAGGTTTTAGAGTTCCCCCTGACAACAGTGAGGTAACTACTAAAAGGAGGTACAAAATGAAAAACGCATTTAAGATCATCACACTGCTCGCACTTTCGGTCATGTTGGCTAGCCCAGTCGTAAGCCAGGCTGCTGATAAAAAAGCCAAGAGCGAAGTCGTCATGAAAATGGGCGGCAAAGTACACCTGTTCCATAGCGGTAATGTGGGGGCACAGAAAGAGATCGCGATTAACGACGTGCTCCAGGTTTATCGTATAAGCGGTAAGAACCGACTGGAAAAGGAAATCGGAACGGTGAAGGTACTCTCGTTCATAGGTGAGCACTATTTCGAGGCAGAGATCATCACGGGCGAGATTAAGATCGGCGATCTTGCCAGGAAGGGCGATACATCACTTCTGGTGCAGCCGGTAAAATAGTATGACGGTACAGTAAAAGTGGCGGGCCAACGACGTCCCGGCACTTTTAAGATGGAATAGTATTTATGATTACAATTGAGGAGATGACATGAGGAATCTTGCGCTAATTGCAGCAGTACTGTCTGCGGGTATGTTGTTCATTAAACCCGTTGCAGCTTCAGCCCACGGCAAGGATTCCCGTGGAGGAACCGCAGATGCGCAAATGAAAAAGCTTCATGCCATGATGCCGATGTTCTCCATTGCATCAGCTGAACTGGAAGCGGCGCTCGAAAAAGGCGATTCAGCTGCAGCATTGGTTCAGGCTGCCAAGATTAAGACGGCGATACCTGATCTGAAGAAATCCAAACCACATAAAAACATTAAACAGCGAAAAAAAATCGTGGAGATTGCCACAAACTTCGACGAAGCGATAGCTTCCACGGTTGATTTGATAAAGAAAGATGATATTCCAGGGTCGAAAGCAGCCTTCAAAAAGGTCGAAGAGCTATGTGTCGCATGTCACGCCACGTTCCGTGATTAAATCTGCCGTAACATGGGAGGAGGTAAGTATATGGAGAAGATAAACAGTTTAGCGGAAAGAATTATCAAACGGTTTGAACAACACGAACATGATATTGCCGATAAACAGCAGCAGCTCGACAGCAAGATGAAAGAGATGCTGGAGCAGCGGGAGAGACTGGCCACAATTGCTAAACAGAGGATCGAAACGGTTATTCTTCCGCGCATGGAGGAGCTGGTACGCCACTTCGACAATTCCAAGGTTGATGTTCTGCATGCAGAGGCAGATTATTATTGCGTCTGCGACTTTGCCCATACCCCACGATTCCCCGCGACCGTCAAGCTTGTCATAGTCCTGTTGCCGGGTAAAAACGACGCCCTTATTGCGCGCTATGAACTGAGCATCCATCCCGAACTGATGGAATTCAACCACAACTCTGAAGAGGCCTTTCCTTTTGATTGCGATGAGGAGGTTCTTGGCGGTTGGGTGGATGACCGAATCCTTGAATTCATTGATACCTATCTCCGCCTGGAAACACACCCCTTCTACCAGAAAGACAACACCGTCCTTGATATAGTCTGTGGAATGCGTATTCCATCAATATCCGCTACAAGCAGTGTCGAATGGCATGGACGGATATTCTATTTCTGCTCTGAACACTGTAAAGATGCTTTTATCAAGGGAAACTCCTAGATTTTGCAGGGGGGGCTTATTCCGAAGAAAAAGTCTCGCTCTGTCTCTCACCGCTGCTATTTAAAACATCTCCCTCCATGATTTATTACAGGTGCCGTATGTGGAATATGTTACTCTTAATGTAGACTATTCTTCACTTGTCCCATCCTGTTCGAAGGAGTGATTGTTGTAACTCCTTGAATTCAACCGCATATTGACCTTGGCACGATATCTGATATACTTTTCCAATTTGAGAACTATCCAAAACCGAGGCTGCCATGAAATCATATCTTGTCATACTTGCATTTCTCGTCCTTTTTCCCGGCATTGTCCATGCCGATGACCAGAAATCGGTCGAACAGCTTCCCTCCCTGATTACAACCGCCCTTGCCAACAACCCCGAACTGAAATCCTCCCAATCCCGCTGGCGGATGTTTGCCAACAAGGCGAAGCAAGCCTCGGCACTCGAAGACCCGATGTTCATGTTCAAACTTCAGAATATGCTGGCTCGTGAGCCATTTGTTTTCAACAAGGATCCCCAGTCCGCCAAGGTGATCGGCATTTCTCAGCAGCTCCCATTTTGGGGCAAGCGGGCGATCAAGCAGGAAGTCGCCGAGTATGAGGCCGAGTCCTATAAATGGGCCATTGAAGAGCGCAAGCTGGAATTGACCCGTATGGTCAAGGAGACTTGGTACCAGATCTGGGCTGTGGATAAGTACACGGAGATTGTTGACAGGAACCTGAGGATCCTGGCCGATTTCGTGACCATTGCCGAGTCGAAGTACTCCGTCGGTCAGGGGGTGCAGCAGGACATCT
>JBAVTM010000111.1:0-4452 GCA_049696195.1 Desulfuromonadaceae bacterium
AGGAGAGATAGGCGAGGCGGTCGCACCGTTCGGCCTCGTCCATGTAGTGCGTGGAGATCAGAAAGGTCAGCCCCTGCCCGGCGAGTTCGTGAATCTGCTCCCAGAAGTCGCGGCGCGCTTTCGGGTCGACGCCGGCCGTCGGTTCGTCGAGCAGCAGCAGCCTCGGGTTATGAATCAGGCACGCCGCCAGGGCGAGGCGCTGTTTCCATCCTCCGGAAAGTTCACCGGCCAGCTGTTTCTGCCGCCCGGTAAGTCCCAGTCGCTCGATGCTTTCCCGCACCGCGTCCCGCCTGTTCTCGACGGCATACATGCGCGCCACGAAATCGAGATTTTCGGTAATACTCAAGTCTTCGTAGAAACTGAAGCGCTGGGTCATGTAGCCGACCTGACGCTTGATGACCTCGCTCTCCCTGATCACATCGAAGCCGAGACAGGTCCCTTCTCCCGCGTCGGCCGCAAGCAACCCGCAGAGCATGCGGATGAAGGTGGTTTTGCCGCTGCCGTTCGGCCCGAGGAAGCCGCATACCTCACCCTCCCGCACCTTCAGGTCGATGCCGTTGACGGCGGTGAGATCCCCGAAGCGCTTGGTCATGCCGCGCACATCGATGACGAAGCTGTTCGTCATGATCCGGAACCGAACCGGACATCCACCGGCTGGCCGGGGTGCAGCTGGAGCGCCGCTCCCTGGTCGAAGCCCACCTCGACCAGGTAGACCAGCTTCTGGCGGTTTTCCCGGCTGTAGATGACCGGCGGGGTGAACTCCGCCTGGGGCGAAATGAAGCGTACCGTGCCGACAAACGGCGCCGCTTTACCGTCAACGGTCACCTGCACCCGGTCGCCCTGGCGGATCGACGCGAGAAGCGGCTGCGGCACAAAGGCCCGGACCTTGATGTTCTGCGGCGGCAGCAGGACGACGGCCGGACGGCCGGCGGCGATCCATTCCCCTTTGCGGTACAGCGTGTCGAAAACAGTTCCTGACTCCGGCGCACTCTGCCGTTTCTGCGCAAGATCCCATTCGCTCCTGGTCAGCACCGCTTCCACCGCGCGCACATTTGCCTCGACCGCCGCTATCTGGTCATCCCGCGAACCGAGCCGGGCCGTGCCGAGTTCGGCTTGAAGCTGGGCGACACGCTGCCGCTCCTGATCGCGCCGGGAGCGGAGCCGGTCGACCTCCTGCAGCGGCACGACCTTGGCGGCCAGAAGTCTCTCCTGGCGCACGAGCTCTTTTTCCGAGAGCTGCAGTGCTGCCCGCGCCAGATTCAGTTGCGCCGTGCCGGATTCAATTTCGGTCGGCCGCTTTCCTTTTCTGGCATCGGCCAGTTGTGCGCGGATCTGGGCGAGGCGCAGTTTCGTTTCATCACGGGCAGTTTTTTCCTGGATATTCTCCAGTTCGAAAAGCGGGTCTCCCGCCTTCACCTGTGCGCCCCGCTGCACGAAAAGCGTCTCCAGCCTCCCCGGCAGGGGGGATGCAATATAGACGAACTCCCCCTCGACATATCCCTGGACCGTGCCGGGTGCCGCGGGAGCACGGTTGCAGCCGGCCACGAGGCAAAACAGCATTGCTCCGGCGCCATGGAATATACAGATCCTGCGTTTGATTGAAGTCATTACAGTCATCGTACGATCTTCCTTCTCCTGGTAACTTTGTTCATGATTAATGGTTCTACAATGACCTCACGATGCCATATTCTAACAGCTTTGCGGGATAGAGCAAGCAAAGCGGCTTTGTGCCAACCGGACGTCTTGATGCGTGACCACATCATTTCTCCTCCGCTTGCCGACGGCCATCATTCCATGTTACAAGAGTTGCATGCTCCAATTACTCAATCTATCCAAAAACTTCGCCGGTAAGCCGCTCTTCACCAACATCTCCTGGCACCTGAAAAAGGGTGAGCGGGTCGCGCTGGTCGGTGAGAACGGCGCCGGCAAATCGACGCTGATGAAGATCATCGCCGGCTTGACCGAACCGTCATCGGGCGAGATCCAGTTCGCCCGGGGGGCCAAGGCGTCCTATCTGCCGCAGGACGGCATCGTCACCGCCGGCCAGTCGCTGTTCCTTGAAGCCCGCGCCGCCCTCGGTGAACTGCTGGCGATGGAGGAGGAGCTGCACCGGATCGGGCTGGATCTGGAGCGCCTCCCCCACGATTCGCCTGAACACGATCAGATACTGACGCGGTACGGCGAGCTGCAGGAGCAGTTCCGCCATGGCGGCGGCTATACGATGGAGGCCGAAATCGGCACCGTGCTGAAGGGGCTCGGTTTCGCCCAGTCTGACTGGGGTCGCGATTGCGGAGAATTCTCCGGCGGCTGGCAGATGCGCATCGCCCTCGCCCGCCTGCTGCTGCAGAAACCGGACGTCCTGCTGCTGGATGAACCGACCAACCACCTGGATATCGAGGCGCGCAACTGGCTGGAGGAGTATCTCTGCGCCTACCCCGGTTCGGTCATCCTCGTTTCCCACGACCGCTTCTTCATGGACAGCGTCTGCAGCCGCATCGCCGAGGTCTGGAACCACACGCTGGCGGATTATCACTGCATCTATTCCCGCTATCTTCTGCAGCGGGAGGAGCGGGTCACCGCCCTGCGGAACGCCAAGCGCATTCAGGATGAGGAGATCGAAAAGACGGAGGATTTCATCCGCCGCTTCCGCTACCAGGCCAACAAGGCATCCCAGGTGCAGTCGAGGGTCAAGCAGCTGGAAAAGGTGGAGCGGATCGTCCTCCCTCCCGAACGGAAAAGGATCCGGTTCCAGTTCCCGGATGCGCCAAAGAGCGGCAAGAGCGTGGTCGAACTGAAGGGGCTTACCCGCTCGTTCGGCGACCACATCGTATTGAACCGGATCGATCTGACCATCGAAAAGGGGGAGCGGGTTGCCCTCGTCGGGCACAACGGCGCCGGCAAATCAACCCTGATGGCGGTGCTGGCCGGGGGAGAATACCAGGGGGGGGAGCGGATCGTCGGGCACAACGTCAGCATGGATTATTTCGCTCAGGATCAGGCCAATGTCCTCGATCAGAGCCGTACGGCCTATGACGAACTGTACGCCGATGCCCCGTACGACATGGTGCCGAAGTTGCGCGATATCCTCGGTGCTTTCCTCTTCTCGGGAGACGACATTCACAAAAAGGTCAGTGTATTATCCGGCGGCGAGCGCAACCGCCTCGCCCTTGCCAAGATGCTGCTGCGCCCTTCGAATCTGCTGCTGATGGACGAACCGACCAACCACCTGGACCTGAACAGCAAGGAGGTGCTGCTGGACGCCCTCAAGAGTTTCGACGGCACGGTGGTGTTCGTCTCCCATGACCGCTACTTTGTCAACGCCCTGGCAACGCGGGTTGTCGAGGTTGACGGCGGCACGGTGGAGAACTATTTCGGCGATTATGAATACTATCTGGGGAAGAAGGCGCAGGGTGTCGCAGGAGCGGCCACTGCGGGTGCCCAGGCGGTGCAGCCATCCGGGCAGCCCGGGCGGACGCAAGTGGCGTCCCTGCAGACGTCATCCGATCCGGTGCCGTTGCCGCCACAGAACAAGGACGTGCGGCTCAGGGACCGAGAAGAGGAAAAGCGCCGCAAGCGCGAGGATCAATCGCGCCAGAAGCGCATGGGCGAGATAGAGTCGCAGATCGCCGGGGTCGAAAAGGAGCTGGCGCAGCTGGAATCCGAGATGAACGCCCCCGGCTTCTTCGATGATCCGGAGCGAGGGCTGCAGGGGGGCGAGCGCCATGCCGGGATGAATGCCCGGCTTGAAGAGTTGTACCGGGAGTGGGAAGAACTTTCAGTTTGAAGGAGAGATCATCATGACCACACGCATCGAAAAAGATTCCATGGGAGAGATGGAAGTCCCTGCGGAGGCGTACTACGGGGCGCAGACCGCCCGGGCCGTGCATAATTTCCCGATCTCGGGCCTGAAGCCACATCCCGCCTTTGTCTGGGGGACGGTGATCATCAAGAAGTGCGCGGCCAGGGCCAACATGGCCACCGGCAGGCTGGATTCGGAGATCGGAAATGCCATCGTCGCCGCCGCCGATGAACTGCTGGCCGGCGGGCTGGCCGACCAGTTTGTCGTCGATCCGTTCCAGGCCGGCGCCGGAACCTCGCACAACATGAACGCCAACGAGGTGCTGGCCAACCGCGCGCTGGAGCTTCTGGGGCGCCGGCGGGGCGATTTCTCCACCCTCCATCCCAATGACCACGTCAACATGGCGCAGTCCACCAACGATGTCATCCCGACCGCGATCCGTCTCGCTTCGCTGGAGATGCTCGACCCGCTGCTGGAGGTGCTTGAAGGGCTGGAGCGCGCACTGTCGGCCAAGGCGGAGGAGTTCGACCATATCCTCAAGTCGGGGCGCACCCACCTGCAGGATGCGGTACCGATCCGCCTGGGGCAGGAGTTCAACGCCTATGGCGTCGCCGTCCGCAAAAACCGTGAGGGGCTGGAGGGGTGTATACCGG
>JBAVTM010000112.1:0-4653 GCA_049696195.1 Desulfuromonadaceae bacterium
CCAACCGTGAGCGCGACCCCTATCCGGTTTTCCCGATCGGGCTCGCCTGTCTGGCCGGACCGCTCAAAGCTGCCGGTCACCTGCTGACCGCGCTCGACCTCTGTTTCGAATCCGATCCCCAGCGTGCCGTTTCCTCTGCCCTTGCCGAACATCGGCCCGATGCCGTCGTCATCTCGCTGCGCAATCTGGACAACGTTACCTGGCCCGGGAGCCGCAGCTACCTGGACGGGGTGCGGGATGTCGTGGCCCTTTGCCATGCCCGGGCCGTGACCATTATCGGTGGCTCCGGTTTTTCGCTGATGCCGGCCTTAATCCTGGCCGCTGTCGGTGCCGATTACGGCGTGGCGGCGGAGGGGGAAGAGGTGTTGCCGCGTCTGATCGATTGCCTGGAGTCGCGCGGAGACGCGTCCCTGCTGCCGGGGGTCGTGCTCCCCGGAAGAGCGGTTTTTGTTCCGCCGCTGCCGCTTGGTGTTCTCGGCACACCTGATCGCACCCTTTTTGATGTGGGACGCTATTACCGTGAAGGGGGGATGGCCAATCTGCAGACCAAGCGCGGCTGCCCGTTCGGCTGCATCTACTGCACCTACCCGCTGCTGGAGGGGCGCTGTATGCGCCTGCGCCCGATTCCGGAGATCATCGCCGAGATCCGCGCCCTGGTGGACAATTATGGCGTCAGCTACCTCTATTTTGTCGATGACATCTTCAACTACCCCCCCGATTTTGCCGAGGAGCTGTGCCGGGCGATGTGTGCTGAGCGGCTGCCGGTCAACTGGTCGGCTTTCATCAACCCCGATTTCATCTCGCCGCGCCTGCTGCAGGCGATGCTGGAGGCCGGTTGCGATGCGGTCGAGTACGGCAGCGATTCCGGCTCCTCCCGGATGCTCAAAAACCTCGGCAAGTCGTTCACCGTCGATTCGATCCGCGCATCATCGCGCCTCTGTCGTGAGATGGGGATGGATTTTGCCCACTACATCCTCTTCGGCGGCCCGGGGGAAACGAGGGAAACCGTGCTGGAGACGTTTGCCCTGATGGACGAGGTCGAACCGACCGCAGTCATCACGATGACCGGCATCCGGATCTATCCCGGCACCGCTTTGGAACAGGTCGCCCTTAAGGACGGCATCATTGCCGAGGGAGATTCCCTGCTGGAGCCGGTGTTTTATATCTCGCCGGCGATCAGGGAAGGGCTCTGCGATCTGGTCACGCAAGAGGCCCTCAAACGGCGCACCTGGATCGTGCCCGGCCTTGAGGTCAATGTCAGTTCGGCAATGCTGGATGCCATGAGGATGTTTCCGGTCAAGGGGCCGCTCTGGAAGTTGATGAAACGGCTGGCGAGGAGCCGCGTGCGTCCGATGTAATCCTGCAATCCTTCACGCCTCGCCACTGGACTTTCTTCCCGTTTACCGGTTATAATAGCCTTTTTAGAGGAAACTCCCCGGAGTCTCGATGGAATTCACAGACAAAATCGTAGTTGTAACCGGCGGTACGCGCGGTATCGGCAGGGCCATATCCCTGGCATTTGCCCGTTGCGGGGCCCAGGTGTTCGCCGCCTATCTGAGCAATGACGCGGCAGCCGCCTCCCTCGCCGGTGAGACTGCCGGCCTCCCCGGCTCGATTGCCGTGGTCAAGGCCGATGTCAGCACGGCAGAAGGCGCCCGGAGTGTCATCAACGCCGCCTCGCAGGGGGCGGGTCACATCGACGTGCTGGTCAACAACGCCGGGATCGTGAAGGACGGCTTTCTGGCGATGATGGCCGACGACGACTGGGATGACGTGATACGCACCAACCTGTATCCCCTGTTCCACTGCTGCAAGTGGGGCGTGCGCAAGATGCTGTCCCGCCGCCAGGGTTCGATCATCACGATCTCCTCCATCTCCGGCATCAGCGGGGCTGTCGGCCAGACCAACTACGCCGCCTCGAAAGGGGCGGCCATCAGTTTCACCAAGTCGCTTGCCCGCGAACTGGGGGCAATGGGGATCAGGGTGAACGCCGTGGTGGCCGGCCTGATCAGGACCGACATGACGGAAGGGCTCAAACAGGATGTCGTCGACAGAATCGTGAAAAGCTCTGCCCTGGGGCGCATCGGCACCCCCGAAGAGGTGGCAGATGCGGTTTTGTTCCTGGCCTCGGAGCGGGCCTCCTATATCACCGGCCAAGCGCTGATCGTCGACGGCGGAACCGTCTGATGGGCGGGCGGCGCGTCGTCATAACCGGTCTGGGGGTTTTCAGCGGTTCCGGCACCGATGTACCGGCCTTTACCGCCGCCCTGCTGAACGGCAGCAGCGGCATCGGGCCGCTTGACCTGTTTGACGTATCCCCCTTTCCCTCCCGGATCGGTTGCCAGGTCAAGGGATATGATCCGCGGGACCATTTTGACCGCACGACTGCCCGGAAGCTTTCGCGGGCCGACCAGTTCGCGGTGATCGCCGCCGGGGAGGCGCTTCAAGACAGCGGCGTCACCGGCTGTTATTCTCCGTATGAGATCGGCGTCTCGATGGGCGCCGGTGCTGCCGGCATGTTCCAGGCGGAACAGTGGCTGAAATGCCGACTTGCCGGTCAGGCTGCCTCACCCGACCTGCTGCGGGGCGTCCTGCCCGATTCCACCACGACGGTGCTGGCCCGGACCTTCGGGCTGGCCGGTTACCAGGGGACCGTCACCACCGCCTGTTCGTCGTCGGCCACCGCCATCGGCTGGGGCGCGGACCTGGTGGCCACCGGCCGCCAGAAGGCGGTACTTGCAGGCGGCAGCGATGCCCTTTCCCTGCTGACCTTTGCCGGATTCAACGCCCTGCGGGTGGTCGACCCCGATCCCTGTTCCCCTTTCAGCCTCGGCCGCCAGGGGATTTCACTCGGTGAAGGAGCGGCCTGCCTGCTGCTGGAAGCCGAGGAAGATGCCCGTGCGCGGGGTGCCAGGATCTACGGGGCAATACTCGGATATGCCCTGGCAGGCGAGGCCTGGCATATGACCGCGCCGGAACCGTCCGGCGTTAACGCGGCACGGGTAATGCGGGAAGCGCTGCTGTCAGCCGGGGTCGAAGCGGGACGGGTCGGGTGGGTCAATGCCCACGGCACCGGTACCCCGCTTAACGACGTGGTGGAATCGAACGCGATGAAGCTGGTGTTTGGTGACCATGCTGCCGCTGTGCCGCTGGTATCCACCAAGGCGATGACCGGGCATTGCCTCGGGGCGGCCGGGGCTGTCGAGGCCCTAGCGACGGTGATCGCCCTCGATAAGCGCATCATCCCGCGGACCCTCAACTTTCGGGGTCGCGATCCTGAATGTGATCTTGACTACTGCCACGCCGATTCGCGTCCGAGCGACTGCGACCTGGCGATGTCCAACTCCTTTGCCTTCGGCGGCAATATTACCTCACTGGTGCTGTCACGATGAACTTTCCCCTGACCGATATCGTTATAACCGGTTTTTCGGCCGTAACCCCCGCCGGCATCGGCCTGGAACCGGTGCTGG
Organism: Desulfuromonadaceae bacterium; assembly: GCA_049696195.1. Classification (GTDB taxonomy): domain Bacteria; phylum Desulfobacterota; class Desulfuromonadia; order Geobacterales; family Pseudopelobacteraceae; genus JACRCG01. The sequence goes on from JBAVTM010000112.1 coordinate 3,471, forward strand.
AGTTGATCCGCTCCAGCCGGGATGCCCTGACGCCGGTGCCGGCCGAAGGTGCCGGGGGAGGCGGCGGCCGCTGGGGCAAGGCGCTCGGGTTCAAAGCCACCGACTTTATCCCCCCCTTGAAGGCCCGCAAGCTGGATCGCTGCAGCCAGTTTGCCGTGGCTGCCGCCGGACTCGCCCTTACTGATGCCGGCATCGACAGGAATACCCTTCCCCCGGAACGGATCGGCATAGCACGTGGCTGCGGTTTTGGCGGCGTTGCCAATTCCGCCGTGTTTCTTGCCGGGTTTTTTGCCGCCGGTGTGGAGGGGATGTCGCCGATACTGTTTCCCAACACGGTCTCCAATGCGGCCGCCAGCAACGTCTCCATCGAACATGGCCTGAAAGGCCCCAATGTGACCCAGGTACAGCGCTTCTGCTCGGCGGAATCGGCCTTCATGATGGCCTGCCGCTTCATCATCGAGGGGCGGGCCGACATCATGCTGACCGGCGGAGTCGATGACCTGACGCCGTTGATGCTCTCCGGCTTTGCCGCCATCGGCCAGTTGCGCCGATACGCCGGGGAGTTCGGCGAGGGGTGCGGTCTGCTCGTGCTGGAGAGCGCCGGACACGCCGCCGGGCGGGGGGCTCTGATCAAGGGGCGGCCGGATTCGATACGGACCGTCGGCCTGCTGGTCCCCGGTCGCGAACGGGAAGGAGTTGACCTGCTTATGGATAGTATCTCCGTCCCTGAACTGGTATCCCTTTCTGGTACGGCACACGTCCTCCCTGCGTTCATGGAGCGCATTGACAAAATCCCTGTGCTGGATACCGGGCGCGTCATTGGCCGTTCACTGGCCATGGGCGGCACTGCCATGGCTGCCCTGCTCGCCTCGCTCCGCCCCGGCCAGCCCGGTCTGCACCTGGCCGCCTCACCCGAAGGACCGTACTTCGCGATCCGGTTCAGCGGAGGCTCTCCTGTTTAATCCCGATCCGGCACATTATCTCCCCCACCGGTACCCCTTTCTGCTTCTCGACCGGATTATCGAGCTGGAGCCGGGCGCCAGGGCTGTTGCCCGTACCGGTCTGACCGCTACCCACGGCTTTCCTCAGATCCTGATGATTGAATCCGTTGCCCAGTTGGCCGGTATTGTGGTTGCCAGGGAGGGGGATGAAGGCGGTTTTCTGGCGTCGATCGATCATGCCG
>JBAVTM010000113.1:0-2480 GCA_049696195.1 Desulfuromonadaceae bacterium
GGTCGTGCCGATAAGAATCAGCGGAACCGACCAAATCCTTCCCCACGCTGCGAGGTTTCCAAAACGGGGCACGGTGACGGTAACCTTCGGCGCGCCGCTGCGGTTTCGCTTTGAAGAGCCGGCAGAGATCGTGGAAATGGCACGCCGGGCGGTGGAAAAACTTTGAACAAAACCCCCTCCCGGCCTCCCTTATCAGGGGAGGAGCAAACAGTCTCCCCCCTGACAAGGGGGGACCAAGGGGGTTGATTTTGACTGATCCGGAGGATAACACCGTATGAATGCCGCGCCGATCTCACTGCCGTACCGCCGCTACGCCCTGGGGCTCTTACTGGCGGTAAACCTGCTAAACTACATCGACCGGCAGGTGCTCTTCGCGGTATTTCCGCTGATCAAGATCGATCTGCAGCTCTCCGATACGGCGCTGGGGTTTCTCGGCAGCGCCTTCATGCTCAGCTACCTGCTCTTCGCCCCGCTTTTCGGCTGGCTCGGCGACCGCTGGAGCCGGACCGGACTTGCTTCCGGAGGGCTCGTGATCTGGAGTCTGGCCACGGCCCTGGCCGGCTTTGCCCCCGGGTACAAGACCCTGCTGGCCGCCCGTGCCACCGTCGGGGTCGGTGAGGCGAGTTTCGGCACGGTATCACCCGGTCTGGTCGCCGACTTCTTCCCGAAGGAGCACCGCGGCCGGATCCTCGCCTGGTTCTATGTCGCCATTCCGGTCGGCAGCGCGCTGGGCTATCTCCTCGGAGGTGTGCTGGGACAGCGGTACGGCTGGCATGCCGCCTTTCTGCTGGTCGGTGTGCCGGGCCTGCTGCTGGCGGTTCCGATCGCCCTGTTGCGCACCCCTCCCCGGGGCGGCGACGACGCAGTCGCTCACCCGGCGGGCCACCCTTTCCCGGGGGGAGACCGGAAAGCAGTGACAGCAGGATACGCAGCCCTGTTCAGAAACCGCTCGTTTGTCTGCAATACCCTCGCGATGGCGGCGATGACTTTCGCCATCGGAGGGCTCGCCCAGTGGCTCCCCTCGTTCCTGCACCGCGTCCATTCACTCGATGTGGCAAAGGGAAATACGCTGTTCGGCGCGACCACGGTGGTGGCGGGGATACTGGGCACCCTGGCCGGCGGCTGGCTCGGCGACCGGTGGCAAAAAAGGAGCGGCAAAGGGTATCTGCTGGTCTCCGGCTGGGGGTTCCTGATCGGCACCCCCTTCGCCGCCTGGGCCATCCTCGCCCCCGGGCTGACCGGCTGCATGACCGCTATTTTTATTGCCGAGTTTTTTCTCTTTCTCAATACCGGACCGCTCAATACCGTCATCCTCAACGTCACGGCTCCGGCTGTCCGCGCCATGGCCTTTGCGGTCAACATCTTCTTCATTCACGCCCTGGGTGACGCCGTTTCTCCCTCCATCCTCGGCTGGCTTTCCGACCAGTGGGGGCTGCGGAGCGCCCTCCTGATCACCCCCGGCGCCATGCTGCTGGCAGGTCTGCTCTGCTTCGTCTGCGGCAGGTTCGTGGTGCAGGACATGGCCAGGGCTGAGGGATGATGTCTTCGAAAACGGCACGTTTAATTTGAAATATTGTGCGGGGGAAAAACGAGGAGGGGGATGTATTGATCACTTCATCCGCAATACTCAACGCCAACATTTTGATCGTTGACGATCTTCTAGCAAATGTTCAGCTGCTCGAGCAAATGCTGGAGGCGGCCGGCTATACCACCCTTTCGTCAACAATGAACCCGGAAGAGGTCTGCGAACTTCATCGCACATATCGCTACGACCTTATTCTGCTCGATCTCCAGATGCCCGGCATGGATGGATTTCAGGTGTTGGAGGGGCTCACGGAAATTGAATCGGATGGTTATCTTCCGGTGATCGTCATCACTGCTGAACCGGCTCACAAGCTGCACGCGCTTCAGGCCGGCGCGAAGGATTTCATCAGTAAGCCGTTTGAGATGGCCGAGGTGTTGCTGCGTGTTCACAACATGCTTGAAGTGCGTCTGTTGTACAGGGAGTTGCACAATTGCAACGACGTGCTGGGACAACGAGTTCGGGAAAGAACCGCCGATCTTCTGGTAAGCCATCAGGAAACCATTTTCACGATGACGCGTGCGGCGGAACACAAAGATGAAGATACCGGTTCCCACGTGCAACGCATCGGTTATTACTGCCGCGAGCTTGCCACGATACTTGGCCTGGATGAAGAGTTTGTCGACACGATTTTTTTCGCGAGCCCGATGCACGATATCGGCAAAATAGGTATCCCCGACCATATCCTGCTCAAACCGGGCGGCCTCACCCCTGATGAGTGGGCGGTCATGAAGGGGCACACCGTGATGGGCGCGAAGATCCTCGACCACAACAGTTCACCCTATCTCAAGATGGGAGCCGAGATTGCGCTCAATCACCACGAGTGCTGGGACGGCGGGGGATATCCGAATGGCAGGCGTGGTGAGGAGATCCCTCTGGCGGCGCGTATCATGTATAT
>JBAVTM010000114.1:0-2528 GCA_049696195.1 Desulfuromonadaceae bacterium
GGTCGTGCACGACCGGTTCGGTGCCCGATTTACGGAACAGTAGCCAGCTCCCGTCATCGAGCAGCAATTTGGTCCCGTCGATCCTGATTATTTCCTTGACCTTCGTCCCGGCAACCTCGGCCGGGAGCGCATTGATCTTATTCTTGAATGCAATGTCCAGCTCAGGCGACAACTTGAGGTTGTCTCGACGGGTGACGAAACGCCCCACCTCACTGTACAACCGGTCAAGAAGTTCACGGATACTCTTCCCTTCACGGGCCACCATTTCGGCCACCAGGAAGCAGGCCAGGATACCGTCCTTCTCCGGGACGTGTCCCTTGATCGTCAGGCCGGCGCTCTCTTCGCCGCCGATGACCAGTTTGTCCTGACCGATCAGCTCACCGATATACTTGAAGCCGACCGGCGTTTCGTAGACCGGGACACCATGTTTCTTCGCCACGGCATCGATCAGGTGCGAGGTCGCGACAGAGCGGGCCACCCCCCCTTCAAGCCTGCGCACCCGGATCAGATAATCCAGCAGCAGCGCGATGATATAGTTCGGCTCGATGTAGCTGCCGTCGGCATCCAGGATACCGAAGCGGTCGGCGTCGCCGTCGGTGGCAAGGCCGAGCCTGACAGCGGGGTCGTTCCTGACCAGAGCAATAAAATCCGGAATGTGCGCCTCGGACGGCTCGGGCGGGTGTCCGCCGAAGTAGGGATCGGGGCGGTCATTGATGATGGTGTACGGAATGCCCCGCTTGCGAAGCGGTTCGTCCAGATAGCCGCGGCCGGTTCCGTACATCGGATTGAGCGCAACCAGGCCGAGCCGGCCGATGGCATCAAAGTCCACCTTCTGTTCCAGGGAGTTCAGGTAGTCGTCGTGAGGGTTGATCGTCTCCGCCAGCCCCTCTTTGCGGGCATCCTCAAGTGATAGTTCCCTGTAGCACCCGGTTCCGGCCGTCGCATTGGCGCGCCGCTCGATCTCACCGGTGGTTTCCGGCAACGCCGGCCCCCCCGAGGATGGCGAAAACTTGACGCCGTTGTATTCGGGCGGGTTATGGCTGGCGGTAAAGTTGATGCCGCCGGCGGCGGCGCGCCGCAGTATTTCGTACGAGATAACCGGGGTGGGAGTATCCCGCTCGCACAAATACGCCTTGATTCCGGCCCCGGCCAGGACGCGGGCGGACGCTTCAACAAACCGCTGCCCCATGAATCGGGTATCACAGCCGATCACGACACCTTTGTCCCCTTCGCCAGATGCCTTGATGGTGTCGGCGATCGCCTGGACAACCACCTTGACGTTATCAAAGGTGAAATCCTCGCAGAGGATGCCGCGCCAGCCGGATGTTCCAAAGGTGATTCGGGTCATTATCCCCTCCAGGGCATAATAAGACATCTTTTGTCGTGTTAGAATAGTACACATGTGGCCGCTCGTCAAGCGAAACGAAACAGCACGGTTCCGGTTTTTCACCCCCTCCCAAGACCACGCTTGACCTGAATCGGCCAACAGTAGTATATGGTTACGTTCAGAATATATCGTAAAGGACAATTGCATGACCAAAGAACTTGCCAAGGGGTACGAACCCCATGATGTTGAAAAGAGATGGTACAGCGAGTGGGAAACAAAAGGATATTTCCATGCCGCCGCGACCTCGGATAAAAAACCGTACTCGATAGTCATTCCGCCGCCGAACGTAACCGGCGCGCTGCACATGGGGCATGCCCTCAACAACACGCTGCAGGACATCCTCTGCCGCTGGAAACGGATGCAGGGGTATAACGTGCTCTGGATGCCGGGGACCGACCATGCCGGAATCGCCACCCAGAACGTGGTCGAGCGGCAACTCGCCGCCGAGGGGACGGATCGCCATGATCTGGGGCGCGAAGCATTCATCGAGCGGGTCTGGAAATGGAAGGCTGAATCCGGCGGCCAGATCATCGGCCAGCTGAAACGCCTGGGCGCTTCCTGCGACTGGGAGCGCGAACGCTTTACGATGGATGAGGGGCTCTCGAAAGCGGTGCGCACCGTCTTTGTCAAGCTGTACGAGGACGGCCTGATCTACCGCGACAACCGCTTGATCAACTGGTGCCCGCGCTGCCACACCGCCCTTTCCGATATCGAAGTCGAGCATGAAGACCACAAGGGGCACCTCTGGCACATCCGCTATCCCGTCGTCGGTACGCCTGGGCGCTTCGTGACGGTCGCGACAACCCGCCCGGAGACGATGCTGGGCGATACCGCCGTCGCGGTGCATCCGGAAGATGAGCGCTACAGCGATCTGGTAGGCAAAAAGGTTCTGCTGCCGCTCCTGAACCGCGAGATTCCGGTTGTGGCCGATGACTATGTGGATCGCGAGTTCGGCACCGGCGTGGTCAAGATCACCCCGGCGCACGATTTCAACGACTTCGAGGTCGGCCTGCGACACGGGCTGGACCGGATTAACGTCCTCGACGAGTCCGGCGTCATCAACGCCGCCGGCCATCAGTACGAGGGGCTGGACCGCTTCGCCGCCCGCACACGGATCGTCGCCGAACTGGATGCCGCGGGT
>JBAVTM010000115.1:0-9868 GCA_049696195.1 Desulfuromonadaceae bacterium
GATCAATCTGCTGGAGCTGCTCCGGGTGGTCGTCCGCAACCTGCCGCTGATCGCCAGGATCACTGGTTTAGTTGCCCTGCTTTCAATGGTACTGTCGCTCACCATGAAAAACGTTTACACCGCCAAGGCGACCCTGCTGCCGCCGCAGAAGGAATCCGGAGGGGGCGCTGCGGCGCTGCTCGCCTCGATGGGGGGCGGCCTGGCCGGGTTGGCGGGCGGCCTGGGAGGCTCTGCCGATCTGTATCTGGAGATCCTGAAGAGCCGCTCCGTGGCGGATGCGGTGATCAAGCGGCTTGACCTGCACACCGAGCTGAAATCAAAAAATGCCGACGATGCCCGCAGCAAACTGCAGGGGCTGGTCACGTTCCAGGCCGGCAAGAACGGCATCATCACGATTACCGCCGACTACAAGGATCCCGCCAAGGCGGCCCTGCTGGCCAATACCTTCATCGATGAGCTCCAGAAAAAAAGCCTGCAGCTGAATCTGACCAAGGCCGGCACCGAGCGGAGTTTTCTGGAAAAGCGGCTGACCGTGGTCAGGCAGGATCTGAAGACGGCCGAAGAGGAGATGAGGCGTTTCCAGGAGAAGAACAAGACCATCAAGGCCGACAGCCAGGCGGCAGCGGCCATCGAGGGGATCGCCCGGCTGCGGGCGGAGATTGTCTCCAAAGAGGTCCAGCTGGCGGCGTTGCGCAATTCCATGACCGACGAGAGCGCCGAAGTCAGCGCGATGCTGGCGGGGCTGGCGCGACTGCGAAAACAGCTGAACAGCATGAGCGGTACGGGTGAGGGGGGGGTTATCCCCTCGGTCGGGAATGCCCCGTCGATAGGTGTCGAATATGTTCGCCGCCTGCGGGAGCTGAAGACACAGGAAGCGCTGTTTGAGCAGCTCACCAAACAGTTTGAGCTGGCCAAGATCAACGAAGCCCGTGATTCATCGTCGCTGCAGGTGCTGGACGAAGCGGTGGCCCCGCTCCGCAAAAGCAAGCCCAAGCGGGCCCTGATCGTGATTCTTGCGACGGTAACGGCCTTCTTCTGCTCGATTTTCCTGGTATTCATCAGGGAGTATCTTGCCAAGCTTTCCCCCGATGACAGGGTGATCATGGACGAGATGAAGGGGTCCCTGAAGGGGATGCTGCGGAGGAAAAAGCAATTATAAAGGCAATTTTGAATTTTGAATTTTGAATTGTAACTGGGTTCAAAAGAAAAGTTTTATTAGCCACACGTTGTGATACAGCGGCTACGTATGTCGGCATTAAAAGGCCTGGTTCATGTTTAAATCCAAAATTCAAAATTCAAAATTCAAAATTAGTCTCGCCGCCCTGACCGTTCTGATCCTCTGGCTGGCGCTGATGCCTGCCGGTTCGGCCCCTTCCGGTTTCGGGTGGGATAAACTGAACCATGCCGGAGCGATTGCCGCTGCAACCGGACTCGCGTACCTTTCGTTTCAGCCGAGAGGGTGGGCGGCAGCGGGGGCATTTCTGTACGGCGCCTCCCTCGGCATTCTGATTGAAATACTGCAGGCGACCCTGACAACCGGCAGAAGCGCCGAGTGGGGCGATGTCGTGGCCGACCTGATCGGTGCCGGGTGCGTCTGGGGTGCGATCACTATGTATCACCGCAGAACCGCTCCGAAACGGTGACAATCCCCCATTTCCCTCCTTGCCATCCCTGCCACAAACAGGCATAATACCCACACTTTACTAGCGGAGTTTATCGTATGGCATTGCGCGTCTACAACACCCTCACGAGTGAAAAAGAGCTCTTCGTTCCGCTGGTCCCCGGCAGAGTCGGCATGTATGTCTGCGGGGTAACGGTCTATGATTATTGTCACATCGGACATGCCCGCGCCGGGGTGGTGTTCGACATTATCTACCGCTATCTGAAATATGCCGGCTACGATGTCACCTACGTCCGCAACTATACCGATATCGATGACAAGATCATCAACCGCGCCAATCAGGAAGGGACCGACTACCGGACGATCGCCGACCGCTATATCCAGGCGTTTGATGAAGATATGGCGCGGCTGGGGCTGGCCAGGCCGACGGTGGAGCCGAAGGCGACCGACCATATCGGCGGGATTATCGGTATCATCGAAACGCTGATCGCCAAGGGGCACGCGTATGTCTCCGGGGGGGACGTGTATTACGCCGTCGAGACCTTTCCCGACTATCTGAAGCTCTCCGGGCGCAATCTGGAGGAGATGCAGGCGGGAGCCCGGGTTGATGTCGGGGACAAAAAGCGTCATCCGATGGATTTTGCCCTCTGGAAGGGGTCAAAACCTGGAGAGCCGTGGTGGCAATCCCCCTGGGGGAATGGTCGTCCCGGCTGGCACATCGAGTGTTCGGCGATGAGCATGGAATTTTTGGGGTCAACTTTTGATATCCATGGCGGCGGCAAGGACCTGGTGTTCCCCCACCATGAAAACGAAATTGCCCAGTCGGAAGGGGCGAACGGCTGCCAGTTTGTCCGCTACTGGCTGCATAACGGTTTCGTCAATATCAACGCCGAAAAGATGAGCAAGTCGCTGGGAAACTTTTTCACCATCCGTGAGGTGCTGGAGAAGTACGATCCGGAAACACTCCGTTTTTTCATTCTTTCGGCGCATTACCGCTCACCGATAGATTTCTCCGACCAGAACCTGGATGAAGCCCAATCAGGGCTGGAACGGATCTACAGCTGTCTGGCGGCTCTGGACGACATACTGAACGGCCAGTCTCAGTCTGCTGAAATAGCCGTAGTCGAGAGTCTGTCACAGGTAGGTCTGGAGCTGCAGGAAAAGGTCGACGGGTTCATACCCCGGTTTGTCGAAGCGATGGATGATGATTTCAACAGTGCGCAAGCGCTCGGCGTCCTGTTTGAAACGGTACGGGGGGCCAACCGGTTTCTTGCAGAAACGAAGGAGATGACGTCGCTCTCCTTGTCGCTGCTTGCCCATGTCCGCCACCTGTTTGTCGAAGCCGGGAATGTGCTTGGACTGTTTGCAACCACGCCATCACTCTGGTTGGAGGGGATCAAGGCTGCCAAGGCCGGTCAGATCGACATATCGCCTGACGAGATCGAGCGGTTGATAGCCGAGCGGGCCGAGGCACGGGGGGCTAAAAATTTCAAGCGCGGCGACGAGATTCGCGATCTGCTGCTGGCAAGGGGGATCGTGCTCCTTGACTCGGCACAGGGGACCGTCTGGAATGTGAAATAGGCTTCGACTCCGCTCAGCCACCGACTTCCATCGCTCGGCAGCTGACTTCCACCCCTCAGCAGCTGGTTCCAACTGCTTAGCCGCCGGACTCTCCCGCTCCCTGAGCGGAGCCGAAGGGCGCCTTGTTGCATAGCTGTTGATGCCTGCTATAATGCATCCTACTACATCTGACGAGGTTCTGTGTGGATCAGGAGTGTTGCTGGAACAGGGACGTGATTGAGCAGGGTGATTGCCCGAAGGTGCGTGATCGCGAAGAGGGGCTGCTTGTTTCAAAACAGCAGCGTAACCTGGACAAATGCTGTGAGTGCCCCAGGTTTCTGAACGCCCTGCAGCAGCTGCAGGATGGTGCCAACCCGCTGGCTCCGGTTCTTGGCACCCTTCTCGCCGAATACAACCGCCAGAAAATCCAGATTCAATCCCTCGTAAGTTTTCTCGACAGCAAAACCCTTGAAGTACGCTTTCTGCACGAGGTCGGGTCTGTCCTTCAGAGCTCGATTGATCTGGATGAGGTGCTTTCCGTGGCGCTGACCGCCATTACCGCCGGCAAGGGTTTCGGCATGAACCGTGCTTTCCTGCTGCTGTGTGATCGCGAGGAGGGGGTGCTGAAGGGGTATCTGGGGATAGGCCCCCGCAATCAGGAGGAGGCTGGCGGGGTCTGGAACGAGATTCTTCAGAACGACATGGATCTTCAGACGCTGGCGCAGAACTTCCGCCTGAACAAACTCTCCTCCGAACGCGCAAAATTTCACGATGTCCTGGAACAGTTGACGGTTCCGCTCTCCAACAAAGATCATATCGTCATCAAAGCACTGGAAGGGAAACGTCCCGTCATGGTCGAGGGGGCTTTTGACCATCCGGATGTCCCGCCCGAACTGGCCCGCCTGCTGGGGGTCGATACCTTCCTGCTGATGCCGCTGATTTCACGCAAACGCCGGATCGGCATGATCATCGCCGATAACTGCATCACGCACCGCACCATTACCGAAGAGGATATGCATTCTCTGGAAACCTTCGTTTTTCCGGTCGCTTTTGCCATTGAACGCGCCTCGCTGTACGACAAACTGCAGGTGGAACTCAACCGTGTTACCGAAGCGGGAAAAAAACTGAAAGAGCAGCAGGAGTTGATTGTCAGGATGGAGAACATGGCACTGGTCGGGCGTATCACCTCCAGCATTGCCCATTCGGTGCGTAATCCGCTGATGATTATCGGCGGGTTTGCCCGCTCGATGCTCAAAAACAGCTCCGAATCCGACCCCAGGCGTACCTTCATCGAATCGATCGTTGCAGAAACCCAGCATCTGGAAGGGGTGCTGGATGAAATACTCAATTATTCCGATTCATTGTATCCCACCCGCGATTTCTGGGACGTGGACCAGCTGGTTGAGAGTGCGCTGCGTGACACCTCTGATGTTTTAACGTCACTGGGATATGCAACCAGCTATACGTCGGGGCACGACCTGCCGCCGGTATATATCGACTTCAAACAGCTTTCCTACTGTCTCCGGACCATGCTGCAGAACGATGTCACCGGTCTCGGGGAAGACCGATCGATTGCGATCATCTCCCAGAGCGGTGAAGATGGCGTTATCCTCAGGATTGAAGACCGCAGCCGGCACATCTCCCAGGCAGAGCTTGACCGGCTGCTGGTGCCGTTTTCGGAAACCTGCGACCTGGGAACCGGACTGGGGCTGGCGCTCTGTAAAACCATGCTTGAAAAACAGGGGGTCCCGTTTGTTGCCCGGTCGGACGGGCGCGACGGAATCCGGTATACCATCACACTTCCCACCCGCAAGGAGGAACAGCCATGAGCAGACTGTTGGTCGTAGACGATGAAGCCAATATCCGGTTATTGTACGCCGAAGAGTTGAAGGACGAAGGGTACGAAGTAGTGACGGCGGCCAGCAGTGCCGAGGCGACCGAAAAGCTGCAGGGAAGCACCTTTGACCTGGCTGTTCTGGATATCAAGCTGAAAAATGAAAGCGGTATCGAACTGCTGCAGAAACTGGTCAAGGAGCGTCATGATATGCCGGTGATCCTCTGCTCGGCCTTCTCCTGCTACAAGGACGATTTTTCGGCCTGGCTGGCTGATGGCTATGTGGTCAAGTCGGGTGATCTGACCGAGCTGAAACAGGAAATTGCCCGGGTACTGGCCAAGAAGGCGCAGAAAGCGAAAGCTGGAGCGTAATTAAACAGCGCAAGGAGTAAAGGGTGAAGAGTGAGGGGTGAAAGACTCTCCTAACTTTTTACCCCTAACCCCTTACTTTTCTCAAGGAGAGTTCGCATGAAAGCAGTCATCATGGCCGGTGGCTTCGGTACCCGCATCCAGCCGCTTACCGGCAGAATGCCTAAACCGATGATACCGCTCTTCAACCGTCCGATCATGCTTCATATCGTCGAGTTGCTGAAGAAGTACGAGATCACCGAACTCGTCATGCTGCTCTATCACCAGCCTTTTTATATCAAAAACTTTTTTCGCGACGGCTCCGATTTCGGCGTCAAGATCACCTATGTCACCCCGATTGCCGACATGGGGACGGCCGGGGCGGTCAAGGCGGCGGAAAAGTATCTTGATGAGCGTTTCGTCGTGATCAGCGGCGACCTCCTGACCGATTTCAATCTGAAAAAGATCGTCGATTTTCATGCCGACCACCAGGCAAAAGCCACGATTACGCTGACATCCGTCAAGGATCCGCTTCAGTTCGGCGTCGTGATCACCGACAAGGAGAAGCGCATTACCCAGTTTCTGGAAAAGCCGGGGTGGGGCGAGGTAATCTCCGACACCATCAATACCGGCATCTATGTGCTGGAACCGGAGATACTTGCATACATCCCTGAGGGAGAAAATTTCGATTTTTCGCAGGATCTGTTTCCGCTCATGCTGAAAAAGAACGACGCGCTGTTCGGAGTTACCGCCAAGGGATATTGGCGTGATATCGGCAACACCGATTCCTATCGCGAAGCGTACCATGACATCTTCAAAGGCAGGGTGAACCTGAAGATCGATGAACCGAAGCAGGACTTTGTCGGCAAGGATCTGCGGATCGGCGCCGATGTCAAGCTGGAGCAGGTCGCCGGTATTGAGGGTACGGTCGTGATCGGCGACAACAGCCAGGTGTTGGGCGATGTGCGCATCAAGGATTCGGTGATCGGCCGCAACTGTACGATTGAAGCGGGAGTCAGGCTCAACCGCTGCATTATCTGGGACAACTCCTATGTCAAGAAAGGGGCGAAGATCACGGACAGTGTGGTCTGCTCCAATGTCCGCATCGGCCAGGGGGCAATCCTTGAGGAGGGGGTCATTGTTGCCGACGAGACATCGATCGGTGACGAAGCGGTCATCAAGGCCGATGTCAAGATCTGGCCCAAAAAGACCATCGAGGCCGGCGCTACCGTTACCTCCAATATGATATGGGGCGAAAAATGGAAAAAGGCGCTTTTCGAGGGGGCACTCATCAAGGGGCTCTCCAATGTGGAGCTTACTCCTGAATTTTGCGCCAAGCTCGGCTGCGCCTACGGTACGTCGCTCCCCAAGGGAAGCTACGTGCTGGGTGCCCGCGATTCCAATCCATCATCCCGGATGCTCAAGCGCTGTTTCGTGGGGGGGCTGCTTTCGGCCGGCGTCAATGTGCGCGACATGAAGATGACGTCGCTGCCGCTGGTTCGCTATAAATTGAAGACATTCGGCGAGGTCGGCGGAGTGCATTTCCGTCAGGCGCAGGATGATCCCGCACAGATGGAGATCGTTTTTCTGGACGGTGACGGTCTCGATTTTTCCAGCAACATGGGGAAGAACGTGGAGCGCACCTTTTTCAAGGAAAACTTCCGGCGGGCGCACCATACCGAGCCGGGAGTCATCACCGATATCAACAATGTCGCGGATTTTTACCGTGAAGGATTTTTGCGGGCGCTCGATCGTGAGCTGCTCAAAAAATCCGCTTTTACGGTGGTTGTGGACTTCAGTTTTTCCACCGCCAGCCAGATGCTTCCGCAGCTGTTGAATGAGCTCGGCTTCTCGGTGATCGCTCTTAATGCGTACGTGGATGAGGGGCGTGGTGTCCAGACCAAGGGAAAAGAACATGCCTTGAACCAGCTTTCGGCAATCGTTTTATCGCTCGGGGCGCAGGCCGGGTTCTGGCTTGACCCTTCCGCGGAAGCGATTACCATGGTCGACGAAACCGGCCGGATTTATACCGGCATCGAGCTGTTGTCTCTGACCGTGGCGTTGCTGATGAAGAGCGGCCAGAAAGGTACGATTGCGGTACCGGTGCAGACCCCCTCAACGATCGAACAGATGGCCGGGCAGAAGGGGTGCCAGGTGATCCGTACCAAGAGTTCGGACCGCGCCATGCAGGAGGTCGCCACCTCTTCGGAGGTCGTCCTGGCGGGCACTCCGGATGGACGCTTCGCTTTCCCCCGCTTCCAGTCCTCCTTTGACGGCATGTTTGCCATTGCGCGGCTGATGGAACTGAGCGCAGCCGGTGGCGTAACCCTGTCACAGGCGCTCCTGGATGTTCCGCCCACGTCGTTTCTTCAAACCAGCCTCCCCTGCCCCTGGGAAATGAAGGGTGGCATCATGCGCAAGATGAGCGAGGACAGCCTTGAAGATGAGGCCAGTTTCATCGACGGCATCAAGGTGCATTTCGGTGCGGAATGGGTGCTGGTGCTTCCCGACCAGTATCTGCCGGTGGTCCATATCGTGGCCGAAGCCATGGACCATAAGTCGGCCCAGAGGCTGCTCGTTGAATACGAGAAGAAGATTATGGCGTGGAAGAAGGAGATGGTGTAACCGATTATGCCGCATCCTCTCGACGTGGTCATCGTATGGCATATGCATCAGCCGTATTACAAGGACCCGCTCAAAAATGAGTACGCCCTCCCCTGGACCTATCTGCACGGCATCAAGGATTATTTTGACATGCCTGCCATCGTCGAAGATACCCCCGGTGCGAAGGCGGTCTTCAACCTGGTGCCGTCACTGATCGAACAGCTGCTGGAGTACGCCTCCGGGGCCGCGGTCGATCCGTTTCTTGAAAAGGGGAAAGCCGCCCCGTCGGAACTGAGTCAGGATGACCGCGTTTTCCTGCTGGAGAACTTTTTTTCCGCCAACCGGCAAAATATGATCGAGCCTTCCCGGCGCTATCTGGAGCTGCTCTACATGGCCGGCGAAGGAAAGCCGGGGAGCGCGGCTGAGCGGGTCAAGCATTTCAGCGATCAGGATCTGCTGGATCTGCAGGTCTGGTTCTTTCTTGCCTGGACCGGCGAGGCGGCACGCCGTCGGTATCCCGTCTTTGCCGATCTGGTCGCCAAGGGTGAAAATTTTACCGCAGCCGATAAGAAGCTGCTCTTTGCCACCCAGCGGGAACTGTTACAGGCGATTATACCCCTGTACCGGCGCCTCCACGATGAGGGGAGGATTGAGCTGTCGGTGACTCCCTATTATCACCCGATCATGCCGCTGCTGTGCGATATCAAAATGGCCCGGACAGCCATGCCCCATGTCACCCTTCCCTCTGCCGGCTTCCGTCATCCGGAGGACGCCCGCGCCCAGATTCGCCGTGGTATCAGCTATTTCCGTGAAATATTCGGTTTCACTCCGACCGGGATGTGGCCTTCGGAGGGTTCCGTCAGCAACGAAACGCTGGCGATCATCGCCGCCAGCGGCATCCGCTGGATTGCCACCGATGAGAAAATTCTCGAAAAAAGCATGGATGGCGGCCTTGGCCACGGTAAGGAGCGGCTGTACCGACCCTGGCGCTACAGCTGCAGTCAGGGCGAGGTCGGTGCGTTTTTCCGCGATCACCAGCTCTCAGACCTGATCGGCTTTACCTATTCGCAGTGGGAGGCGGGGCGTGCCGTAGCCGACCTGTGCGGACGCCTGAAGGGCATCAAGTCCCGTCTGGGGGGAGCAGGCCGTGTCGTTCCGATTATTCTGGATGGTGAGAATGCCTGGGAATACTATCCGGGTAACGCCTATGCTTTTCTGCAGGGGATGTATCGGGGGATTGCCGGGTCGGCTACGCTCCGCCTGACCACCTGCAGCGAGGTGTTGAAAGAGACCTGCTTCGACGGTCGTTTGCATACGATTTTTCCCGGATCGTGGATTAACGGCACCTACGGAATCTGGATCGGCCACCCTGAAGAAAATCTGGCCTGGGATCTGATCGCGCAGGCGCGTGAGGCGGCTGTTTCCGCCAATCCTCAAGTCGCTGCGGCCCTTGAGATCGGGGAGCCTTCCGAGGATGTTACTGCCGAGGCCATTTGTCGCTCTCTGTACGCTGCCGAAGGGAGCGACTGGTTCTGGTGGTATGGGGATGACCATTTTTCACCGCACAGCGACCGTTTCGACCTGCTTTTTCGCCAGCACCTGATGCATATCTACCGGCTTTTGGGCCAGGATCCTCCCCGCAGGCTGCTGGAGCCGATCAAGAAGAAGAATCCGGCAGGATTGATCCGGGTTCCGGCGGCGTTTATCGATCCGGAGATCGACGGCAGGATCAGCGATTACTTTGAATGGCTGTCTGCCGGACTGTATGACCTGACCCGTCAGGGTTCTGCCATGCACTCATCCGACCGAATGCTGCAGAGTATCTACTATGGGTATGACAGCAGCTCTTTCTTTATCAGAATCGACGGAGTCCAGGAACTGTCCCGCCTGCTGAAAGAGGA
>JBAVTM010000116.1:0-1650 GCA_049696195.1 Desulfuromonadaceae bacterium
AGGAGATCACCAAAGGCACCGTTTTCAAAGCCGGCATGGTCGCCGTCATTTCCATCTTCGGCGTGGCCTGGATGGCCGACACCTTTTTCGAAGCGCATTTCGAATTATTGAAAGGAGCTCTTGCCGGGGTTGTGGCGACCAAACCATGGACCTATGCCATCGTCCTGTTTGTCGTCTCCAAGTTCGTAAACAGTCAGGCCGCAGCCATCGCTGCCATGGCTCCCCTGGGTGTCAGCCTCGGCGTAGATCCCCTGATGATGCTGGCCTTCATCCCCGCCAGCTACGGCTATTTCATCCTGCCGACCTATGCAAGCGATTTGGCCTGCATCGGTTTCGACCGCTCCGGCACCACTCGTATCGGCAAATTCATCATCAACCACAGCTTCATCATCCCGGGCCTGATCGGCGTAGGCACAGGCTGTGCCGTAGGCTATCTCCTGGTAAAATTACTGTACTAGCGTAGTGTCTCACTAATGAAACAACTCACTGTCTGCCTTTTTATAAAAACATTCTTGACACAAAACAGCAAAAGGCGACCGCTTGGTCGCCTTTTGAATTACATAAACTGCTGGTTCGTATGGTAGAGTTATTCATACTTCATTCGGGGAACCGTCCCATGCCATATTCAGGTTTCAATTTGCTTCATCGGAAAGCTTTCGTTATCAGCATCGGGATACTGCTTGTACTGCCGATACTGTTTCTGGCCGGACCAGTGGCGGTCATGGCGGCACAGCCCCGGAACCATCAGCCCCAATTGATCATCATCGGCGGAGACCGGGATTACCCCCCCTATGAATTCATCGACAAGAACGGCCAGCCGGCCGGCTACAATGTTGAGCTGACCCACGCCATCGCCGAAGTTATGGGGATGCGGGTCGAGATTCGCCTGGGAGGATGGGCCGAGATGCGCGGGGCCCTGCAAAATGGCACGATTGACGCGCTGCAGGGGATGTCCTGGTCGGAGGAACGGGCCAGGGAGGTGGGCTTTTCTGTCCCCCATGCCGTGGTCAACCATGCCGTCTTTGCCCGCAAGGATTCCCCCACCGCCAACTCTCTCGACGAGCTGGCGGGACGAACGGTGGCCGTTCATCGCCTGGGCATCATGCATGATTATCTGGTAAAGAAGGGATCAAAGGCGCACCTGGTGCTGACCGACACCCCGGCAGATGCCATGCGCCTTGTCGCTGCGGGCAAAACCGATTTTGCCGTGGTGGCCATTGTGCCGGGGATGTACCTGATCCGCGAACTGAAGCTTACCAACCTGATACCGGTGATGCGCAACGTGGCGACCCACCGGTACTGTTACGCCGTGGACAAGGGGGACGCCGACCTGCTCTCCCGCCTGAACGAAGGGCTGGCGATCCTCAAGAAAACCGGACAGTACGAAAAGATCTACAACAAGTGGCTGGGAGTGCTGGAACCTCAACCGGTCGATCTGCGCACCACGGCCAAATATGCCGCCGTGGTGGTCGTGCCGCTGCTGCTCCTCCTCGGAGGCTTTGCCCTCTGGTCGCGCACCCTGCACCGCCAGGTGGCTCTGCGCACCGCCGACCTGACCAGAGAAATCGCCGAGCGACGTCATGCGGAGGAAGAGCTGCTTCGGGGCCAGCAGCAACTGGTGCAGGCCGACAAGATGGCGGCTCTGGGAAT
>JBAVTM010000117.1:0-3931 GCA_049696195.1 Desulfuromonadaceae bacterium
CTCATTGAAAGCGAGCTGTTCGGGCGGGAAAGGGGCGCGTTCACCGGATCCGATGCCCGGCAGATCGGACGCTTCGAGCTGGCGGACGGCGGCACCCTGTTCCTCGACGAAATCGGCGAGATGCCGCTGGATCTGCAATCAAAACCGCTCCGGGTCATTCAGGACGGCGAGTTTGAGCGACTGGGCAGTCCCCGCACCATAAAAATCGATGTACGGATCATCGCGGCCACCAACCGGAATCTGGCCGAAGAAGTCAAGAACGGCAGATTCAGGGAAGACCTGTACTACCGGCTCAATGTTTTCCCGATCACGATGCCGCCTCTCCGGCAGCGCAAGGACGACATTCCGCTGCTTGTCAGCCATTTTGTCGCCAAATTCAACCATAAGATCGGCAAGAACATTGAAACCGTCTCGAAGGAAAGCATAAACACGCTTCAGGAATACCACTGGCCCGGCAACGTGCGGGAGCTGGAAAGTGTCATTGAGCGGGCGGTCATCGTCAGCAAGGGGAGTGCACTGCAGATCCTGGACCGGTTCGACTCGGTCCGGAATGCGGAGGAACCGGCCGGGGGGGAGGTCAAAGCCCTCGTCGAGCTGGAACATGACCATATCCTCCAGGTGCTCCGGAAGGTCGGCTGGCGCATCGAGGGGAAAAACGGTGCAGCGGGGCTTCTTGGGCTCAACGCCAGTACTCTTCGCGCCCGGATGCGCAAATACGGCATCATTCGACAGTAAATCAGGTTGACAGGCTGAAGGGTGAAGGAAAAACAGGAGACGTTTTCATATCTCTCCACCTTCAGCCTTCAGCTGAGCTTCACAATAGTTTGCCACATAGTGTTCCGTTATATATTGCAGTTATGTTAAACCTGACGGATTCTACTGATGGTTTCTCCCTCCTCACTGCACGACCTCCTCCGATTTTCACCTTCATATTCAGGTTGTTACACTCACTTTGTCTGCAGGCCATCTCTGGCACGTTAGTTGCGGATTGCCATTAGGCAGCAGGAATGTACATTGTCATTTTTTGCTGATCCTAACTACTTAGTGAGTGTCGCATGAATATCCCTGATACCCCATTGGAAATCCGGACTCTGGGCAGCTTCAGCATTTCTGTCGAGGGGAAACCTGTTGCAACGGTCTGGCCGGACGAAACGATTAAAGTGTTTTTCTGTTCGCTCCTATCGCCGCTGGACCTTTATGCCAGCTGGGACCGGATCTGCCGCTCCCTATTGGGTGCTCCCGAAACGCGAGCCGGCAGACGGCAGCTGGAGGAGATGTATGCCCGCCCTCTCAACAGTTTCCTGATCAAGGAACTGGGTTTCAACCCTCTCATAACAGGACGTGAGGGAATAAGAATCGACCGGCAGCGCATCAAGATAGATGCCTTCGAGTTTTACAGCGCTGTCATGGAAGGGCTGCTGTCCCTCGCCAACCAAGCATCAGCAGCCGAAAAATTCGGCAGGGCCACGTCACTCTATGCCGGCAGTTATCTGCCGGGAATGCCGGGAAAAATCATTGCAAGTACACGCAATGAACTCGATTCCCTTTACCGGACTGCGGTCATGGGCTCCATCCCGCATACACGGGATGCCTTCGGTTCAGGGCGCACCGGAAGATCAAAGCCCTGGCGGCATTGAAGACCACCGGAAATCCGGTCCAAACATCATGCGGCGGTCACGAGGAATAGGCATATAAAGGGTGCAGTAACAGCTTCCATTAAAAATTCCAGTCAAACGCACGAAAAGGAGAAATCATGAAAAAAACAAACCTGCTGTTTCTGGCTCTCGTAGCCGCCCTGATCGGTACCGCCTCCCCGGCGTCCGCTGCACAGCCGGCAGACTACGTGGCACTCAAGGCGGGAGTCTATTCGCCCAGTACGTCATACGATCTCGATACCTTCAACGGCGGCAACAGAGCCCAGCTGGACAGCAAGACCGGATTCGCCGGCGAGATTGCAGTCGGCCATTACCTGCTGCCGATGCTTGCCATAGAATTTGGTGCCGGCTACTTTGAGAGCAAAGGTTCCCCCGCGGCGCCGCTCGGAGAAACCAAACTGAAAGTCGTACCGTTGATCGCGACCGGGAAGGTTCTGCTTCCGATCGGGCCGTTCGAGCCGTACGGATTGTTCGGAATCGGGGCCTACATCACCGATCTGGACGTGAACAGCACGACCGACAGTTACCGGGGCTCCACGGAGATCACCTATGGTTTACATGCAGGAGCCGGCGTGAACATTAATGTTCTGGAGAACATGTTCGTGGGTCTTGAAGGGAAATACCTCTGGGCCGAGCCTTCATTCGGTGGCCAGCATATCGCTCTGGACGGATTTATCACGACCGCCGTTGTCGGGTTCAGGTACTGAGAGAGCATCACACTTGACGAAAGGAGAAAGGTCATGAAAGAAAGCACGAAGGACCAGGCGGAAGGCGCATTTCACGAAATAAAGGGGGCCGCCAAGGAGATCGCCGGGAAACTGAGCGATAATCCAAAGTTGGAAGGTGAAGGTACCGGTGAAAAGATAGCCGGCAAAGTTCAGAAAAAGATTGGTGAAGTCAAAAAGGTTTTGGGGAAGTAGTGACTGCTGCGTGTCCTTGGGGCCCGGATGCGGTTGCATGGCATACCACAACCAGAACGCTGAAAGGCACGGGGTCTGCGGAGTAAAGGAGTTAAATAGGCAACCGCAACAACCATAAAAGGAGAAGACACCATGAAAGCAATATATTTAATGGCGGCAGCGCTGACCCTGCTGGTATTCAGCGTGCCTGTGAATGCAGCGAATTTTGACAGCCAAATCGAATCATCTGCCAAGCAGTCGAATGTGTTCAAGACCTACCTCAAGGACGATGATATTAAGATCCAATCCAAGGACGGTGTTGTCACCTTGACGGGGACTGTCTCCGAAGAATCCCACAAGTCATTGGCCGAAGAGACCGTGGCGGGACTGCCCAAGGTCAAGAGTGTGGACAACAAGCTGGAAGTCAAAGGGGACCGCCCTGCAGAGAAGCCGGATGCCTGGCTCCTAACGAAAGTGAAAACCACGCTCTTGTTCCATCGCAGCGTCAGCGCCAAAACCGAGGTTGACGTCAAAGACGGCATCGTGACCTTGCGAGGCGACGCGGACAGTCAGGCACAAAAAGATTTGACGACTGAATACGTCAAGGATATCGAAGGGGTTAAAGACGTAAGGAATGAGATGACTGTGGCAAAGAGCTCGAAAGAGAAGCGAACGGTAGGCGACAAGATTGATGACGCTTCCATCACCGCCCAGGTCAAGATGTCGTTGCTCTATCACCGTTCGACCAGTGCCCTCAAGACCAAGGTCGAGACGAAGGATGGCGTGGTCACGTTGCAGGGCAAGGCCAAAAACACCGCCGAATTGGACCTGGCCACCAAACGAGCCAAGGACGTAAACGGCGTGAAGGATGTGATAAACCGGATGGTCATCGAGTAGGCCGGTTATTATATGAGAGAAAGGGCGCATGACGGTGCGCCCTTTCTTTTGACCGGCAACCTACGCCACAGCCTGAACTATGTTTCGTGGAAACAGCGCAAGGAAGTAGCTAATGATCTGGAACATTGCTAAAAAAATGGACGATGCCGATCAGAGACTGGAAATCTGCACTGAATCAGTTTGGTATCTTGTTTGACGAAAGGCTGCCGCCAGCATATACTTTTAATTACAAGCATCTATGATTAGATGCCTTAATGTGTCGCTGTAATAACAAGTTAGGCCCTGGAAGTACCGAGAGGAGAGCACGATGAGCAACGAACAGGTGGCACCTGAGACGAAAGGTGTTACGGTGAAGTTACTTGCAGCGGTTGACCTTGGCCCTGAGATCGAGGGCATGGCAGGGCGCCAACTTCGAATGCGTATGGTGACCATCGAGCCTGGGGGCGTCTTCGGCCCGATTCACGACCATAAAGACAGACC
>JBAVTM010000118.1:0-4673 GCA_049696195.1 Desulfuromonadaceae bacterium
CTGCAGGGGACACGCGGCGCTTTCAACCTGTACGTGCAGATCAGTGCCACCGACCATCGGGTTGAAAAGATTATCAGGTTGGCTGAGGAGCGAGGGGTTGCGGTACACCGCCGGGATAAGGGCGATCTTACCAGAATGTGTGCATCTTCGCACCACCAGGGCATCGCTCTGGAGGTTGAACCCTTTCGTTACGCTGACTTCGACGATCTGATGGCTTCGATCAGCCTCTCCGGCTCGGCCGGATTTGTGCTGGTACTCGATGCGATTCAGGATCCCCACAATCTGGGCGCATTGATCCGTTCGGCCGCCTGTGCAGGTGCCGATTGCGTCATTATTCCCAAGGACCGTGCCTGCGGAATCACTGCAGCCGCCGAGAAGACGTCGGCCGGCGCTGTAGAAACTGTTCCGATCGCTATGGTTACAAATATCGTGCAAACACTGGAAACATTGAAAAAACTCGGCTACTGGGTCTACGGGCTTGATGGCGCTGCCAGACAGTCGGTCTACCAGGCAGACTTTTCAGGAAATGTTGTGTTGGTGGTTGGCGGCGAAGGGGAGGGAATCAGGCCGCTCGTACGCAAGCAGTGCGATGTCGTGATGTCGATTCCTCAGTACGGGGGGGTAAGTTCGCTGAATGCCTCGGTTGCGGGGGGGATTGCGCTGTTTGAAATTGCAAGGAAGATACGGGGTTAGATCTTCGTACTCTTTTCATCGATACGTCTGAAATATTCCGCCCGGCACCAGTTCTCGACATCGACCAGACTCTGGAACGCATCGCGGAAATCGGTCATGCCGACAGTGAAGACACCGTGACCGTACACAACCGCTGCACCGGTTCTGCCGATAACCGGCGGGACATTCCTGGCGATGCCGCCGGCGCCGATCTCTCCTGCTACGACCGGGGTGTCTCCCAGAAAGCGAACTTTTGAGCAATCCTTCCAGCAATCCGTAACGGTACACGATTCCTTTTCATTGCACATCATGCTCATAACAACCGCGAAGCGTGGATGGCCGTGCAGAATGGCACGACAGCCGGTCGCCTCAAAAATGGAGCGGTGCGCAACCAGCTCGCTGGAGGCGGTTATGCCGACTGTCGAGCTGTTTTCAAATGGGACCGGATCGATGCAGCCGGGTAGTTCGTCCAGGCTGGACGCGGTTTGTGAAATATAGATCAGGTTTCCGTTTGAATAAGAAATGTTGCCGAAAAAAGAATCAACCAGACGCCGCTGGACGGTATACAACCCGACGCTGGCTATCTCTTCCAGAATATCGCTTTTTTCAACCAGCGGTCCCCGTCGGAACTCGAGACCTTCAGATGAGAGCGGAAGAAGCAATTCGCGGCGAAAGTGATCAAAGGCATCTTCCTCGCCCGGAAGCTTGAACCCGTTTTCGAGCAGATCTTCGAGATATTTGATATAGGTTGAATGGAATACCGAAGACCAGTTGATATAGGCCTGTTCAACAGTTAATGCCCCGGTTGCGATGATCCCTATTCCTTCGACGACGATCCCTTTGCGGTTCCCCAGCAGGGCGGCAAAGGTCTCCGCAGGATCCGATCCGATTTCACTGTTACGTACAATCGGTATATCGTGCAGAAACGTACGGGTTTCGGTGTCCCGCGGGATAATGACCTGTTCATGGCCGGCGGCCCTCTGAACCAGAAAATCGGCAAAGGGAAGAGAAGGTGAGGCGGCAGCCATTGCGAGGCAGTTCAGCCGTGAGAGTATCGATTCCGACAGCGATGCCAGGGGCGGCTCACCGGCTGAAATCATCGTGTCATCCTGGGCTGCAAAGGCGATCCTCCCTGCCTGCGACGACCCTTCTGATATCAGTTTGGCGGTGTATTTTGCAATCTGGTCGTGCATCAGGGAATAGACGAGGGAATATTGGTAAACAGGATAGAGCCGTCGGAAAGCGGTTCACTCCGGAAGCGGGGCGCTCGCTGACTGCTGGCGACCAGTGTCGTTTTCGGCAGTGTCATGCCGCTGTCGGGGAGAAAGGCCGCTGTGACATTTGTACCTCCCTGCCACGCCTCAAAGTGGAGATGCGGCCCGGTTGATCTTCCGGTCGAACCCGAAAGTGCCAGGGTGCTCTCCTGAGTGACCGGTTCCCCCTCTGCTACCAGGATTCGGCTGTTGTGTGCGTACAGGGAAATAATGCCGTTGTCATGTTCGACGACGACGGTGTTGCCATATCCGGAACGGCTGCCGCTGTAGACGACTACGCCGGGAGCAACCGGTCTGACCGGGGTCCCGGCGGGGATCGCTATATCAATACCGTTATGCTGTCGCCAGATCCCGTCAATCGGGTCGATTCTCATTCCGACCCTCGATGTTATCGTCCCCCCGACCGGCGGCAGGTGCGCTTCAAAGCTGTTTTGTTCCGTTTCTTGTGGATGGAGAGATGCAGTCACCGCTTTCTGGATAATTTCATCAAGCGAAATATCATGGGTTTTTTGCTTCTTTAATGATTTACGCTGTTTGGTGGTGGTTGCCGGGTGGTCTTTAATGACCACCGTCGCGCTTTTGTTGCTGGGTGCATCGGTAAATGTTTCAACGCCGTCGATAGTAACAAAACGATAGATATCGGCTCCTGCAAAAGAGTTGATCAGACAGAACATCAGGGTCAGAGGCGGTACATATAAAAAGTGAAACCTGCTTCGAAACATGCGGGGCACTTTGGCGTATGGGGACAATTGTGCTTGTTGTTCGGCACATTTTCTGATAGTTACTTTCATTCTTCCTGTATAGAGCATTTTTACAAATTATTCAATTCATCATCTTCGGAGTGCGTGAAGTACTTATAATACTATGACAAAGCCGTGCGTGGTACTGAACGTGAAGAACTGCCGCTTATCCCCGGGTTTTGCAGAGGATGATTGGCCGGCAGAACCATGTCTATGGATCTTTTAGTGCCGGTATTATGTGCAGATCAGCGTCAGGGTGATTGTTTGTTGGGCAGTTGGGGCTGTTGTGACCGCTGCAGCATCGGGCTATGTATTCTAACTATTCAAATATGTGGCAATAATAAATTGGATGGCTAATTGGCAAGGAGCTTGCTTCTGAGTAAAAGAGGAGGTAGACCGCGTCAGTCTCGTAAACCTGTTTCTTTCAAAAAATATCAAGTAACGGGAGGGTAGTGTCGTGAAAAAAGTTGAAGCGATCATAAAGCCGTTCAAGCTGGATGAAGTTAAGGAAGCACTTAATGAAATCGGCATTCAGGGAATTACGATAAGCGAAGTGAAGGGCTTTGGACGCCAGAAAGGGCATACGGAGCTGTATAGGGGGGCAGAATATGTTGTCGATTTTATCCCTAAAATAAAGATAGAGATCATAGTTGCTGACTCCATTCTGCCGCAGGTGGTCGAATCGATTGAAAAATCTGCCAAAACCGGTCGTATCGGCGACGGTAAGATATTTGTTACCAATGTTGAAGAAGTGATTCGTATCAGAACAGGTGAAACCGGAGAAGATGCACTGTAATAAAAACAAATCTCGAAAGGAGCAACAGATGACCCCGAAGCAAGTAGTTGAATTTGCCAAAGAAAATGGCGCGAAGATGGTAGATTACAAATTTATGGATTTTATTGGAACCTGGCAGCACGTTTCCGTGCCGATGTCTGAGTTTAGCGAGGATACCTTTGAAGAGGGGCAAGGCTTCGACGGCTCTTCGATTCGCGGTTGGCAGCCCATCCACGCTTCGGACATGATCCTGCTTCCTGACCCTACCTCCGCAAAGATGGATCCTTTTATCAAGGTTCCGACGTTGTCGATCATTTGCGATATTTTCGATCCGATTACCAAGGAAGATTATACCCGTGATCCGCGCAATATCGCCAAAAAAGCTGAAATGTACCTGAAGTCAACCGGTATCGGCGACACCGCTTTCTTTGGTCCCGAAGCCGAGTTCTTCATATTTGATGATGTGCGTTATTCTTCGACAGCCAATCAGTCCTTCTTCGCCGTTGATTCCTCTGAAGGCGCATGGAACAGCGGTCGCGAAGAGTTCCCGAATCTCGGCTACAAGCCGCGTCACAAAGAAGGCTACTTCCCCTGTTCACCGGTTGATTCCCAGAATGACCTGCGTAATGAGATGGTCGAGGTGCTTCAGAGTGTTGGTATCCGTGTAGAGTGTCAGCATCACGAAGTTGCCACCGGTGGTCAGGCCGAAATCGATATGCGCTTCTCGTCACTCGTTGATATGGCTGACCAGTTGCAGTGGTTCAAATATGTCATCAAGAATGTCGCCAACCGCAACGGCAAAACGGTCACCTTTATGCCCAAGCCGCTTTACGGCGACAACGGTTCCGGGATGCACTGCCACCAGTCGATCTGGAAAGACGGACAGAACCTGTTCGCCGGTGACAAATACGGCGGCCTTTCCCAGATGGCGCTCTGGTACATCGGCGGAATCATCAAGCATGCCAAGGCTCTCTGTGCGATCACCAACCCTACCACCAACTCGTACAAGCGACTGGTGCCCGGTTTCGAGGCCCCGGTGAATATGGCGTACTCAAGCCGTAACCGCTCCGCTTCGCTCCGTATCCCGATGATGTCCACCAATCCGAAGTCCAAGCGTGTTGAGTATCGTACGCCCGACCCTTCTTGCAATGGTTACCTGGCCTTTGCTGCCATGCTGATGGCCGGACTTGATGGTATCGAAAACAAAATTGA
>JBAVTM010000119.1:0-7066 GCA_049696195.1 Desulfuromonadaceae bacterium
ATACGGGAGAACCGGTATGAAAGTGCTGTACCCAGCACCCCCAGTCCGTAGGTGACACTGCGCCGGAAGTTGATTGAAGATGCATCGGGAAAATATTTGGTCGGACAACTGAGTTCGCCGATCCGGAAACCGCACCAGGTTATCTGTGCCAGCATCTGGTTGTCGAAGACAAAGTCATCGGAGTTCCGCTCCAGTGGGAGTGTTTCAAGTACGGCCCGGGAAAAGGCCCGATACCCGGTGTGGTATTCGGACAGTTTCTGCCCCAGCAGAAGGTTTTCCGCAAAGGTCAGGAATCGGTTCGAGACGTACTTGTAGAAGGGCATCCCCCCCTTGAGAGCTCCTGTGCCGAGGATGCGGGAGGCCAGTACGGCATCGAACTCGCCATAGGCGATCATGGCAGCCATGGCCGGCAGCAGGTGCGGTGTGTACTGGTAATCGGGGTGGAGCATGACCACTATATCCGCACCCTGATCAAGGGCGGCTTTGTAGCACGTCTTCTGATTGCCCCCATAGCCGAGGTTGCGCTCATGAACGATGGTTGTGATGCCCAGCCTGCGGGCCACTTCAGCAGTGTCATCCCGGCTGGCATCATCCACCAGCACCACGGCGTCCACAATTTCAAGAGGGATCTCCCGGTAGGTTGTCTCCAGAGTTTTTGCAGCATTGTACGCCGGCAGAACGACGACTATTTTTTTCCCGTTCAGCATTTCGGTTTCCTTTGCATAGATAAATTCAGCCGTACAAAAACGGATTCACAGCAGTTTTCACGACTCTGTTATAGCGGTGTAAATCGGTACACCGCAACCGTATAACCGCTCTGCGGCGAACGGTACATGGTTTCAAATTTCAGTCCAGGGGGGACGTCCATGATCCGTTCAGCCGGAACGGAGCCATCCATTTCCACGAGATAAAATTCCGCCCCCTGTTTCATGGCGTAGGCGTGCAACCGGGGATATTCGGCCACCGGTGCGGCGGTCCAGAGCCCGTTCAGGGGATAGATCAGCTTTGACCACGGAACCATATAATTATGGCCCGGCCCCAGGGTCTGGGCGATCCATTGTCCCGCTTTTTCCGCGTCGGCCGCATAGGAACGGCGAGCCATGATGTCTGCCGACGGTTGTGGCGCGGGACTGCCGCCCGTATCCGGAGAATGGAACAGAAGTACCGGGTAAGCCGTGAGGCGGAAATAAACAGCAACTATCAGCATGACGGTCAGTGAAACAGTACGCACTGTCGGTCGCGGGAACTGTTTGAGCAGCGATTCCGCAGCGAAGGCGATCCCTGCGCACCCCAGGATGATCAGGAGCGGCGCATAGGGCACCAGGTATTTCCACCACCCTTCAGTAAATACCGGCAGCACAAGCAGTATCAGGAACGGGGAAAGAAACACCGCCTTGTCCCGGCATGAGCGTTCACCCCAGGAACGGAAGGATGCAAACAGCGCGGCAAGGGCCAGAATTACCGGAAACAGCTGGGGGTATTTCTCCATGCCGCTGTTGTTGGGAATCCTGCCCGGAACTTCGTTGAGCAGATTGTCAAAATAGACACGGGCACTCTTCGCCGGATGGGACAAGAGGTAAGATGCCACGTCTCCGATGCCGGACGGCACCTGCCATTTCAGCTTGCCGTTGTCCGCAAGCCCCCACAGCTCCTCATTACCAATCTCGCCCCGATCGTTGTCGTGATAGATTCTGCTTTTCATCCAGATCAGCACATAGGTCGATTTCGGGCTGATCACCCAGCCGTCGTAATGCTTTCTGAGGAAGAGCAGATAGGGTAATGATGTCAAGAAGAATGCCAGCAGAAGCACGGCTGTGAAACGCAGCATGGTTCTCTGCTTGCCGCTGCGCCATTCGACGAGAAGCGCCGCGGCGGCGACGAAGATCATGACAAGAAAACCTTCCGATCGTGCCATGTAGGTAAGCGCAAAAGCGATACCGACGAGAATGAATATGCCCGCCGAATGTTTGCGCAGCGCTACGCAAAAAAGCCAGAGGGAGCAGACAAGGAGAGCAGTATAGGTGCATTCGGCCTCCGGCGCCTTGCTGATCCAGAGGAAGTGCGGAAAGAGCGCTGCGGTAACCGAAGCCCCCAGCGCTACCGAACGGCCAAAATACTCCAAGGCAAGGAGCCAGACGGCAACGGTAAGGAGTATACCCATGACAGCCCCGACTATCGCGGCAGCCATGAGCAGATCAGGAACGCCGGGTAACCACCCGACAAGCGCAACGAGAATGGAGTGCAGCGGTGGAACCCACAGGGCCTGCCAGCCAAGCCCGATGCCGAAGTGCAGGTTGCGGGCTATCTGGAGATACGTCTGTCCGTCGGCAGTGACTCCCGGGCGGGAGAATGTAGAAAAGATAACGTAAAGCGACACGACCACCGGAATAAGCGGCAGCATCCGTTTTGGCTCATGAATTATGCGACGGATAGAGGGCATTGAACTAATAGTCCTGACTGTTCCCGGAAGATTGTCGCACGGCGTTAACAAAGGCCCGTACCAGCGTGTGATTCTTTTTTCCCGGTGACAACTCGACTCCGCTGGAAACATCAACCGCATACGGATTGACCGTTGTTACCGCCACTGCAACATTTTCCGGCGTCAACCCGCCCGCCAGGATGATGCAGTGGGAGGCGGCCGCCCTGGCGGCGATCTCCCAGTTGAACGTTCTGCCGGTGCCGCCATGCGAAGCCTGCGACCAGGCATCCAGCAGGCAGGCGGCAACAGGGTAGTCCGTCATCCCCTCAAGGCTGGAAGCATCCCTCACCCGGAACGCCTTGATGATCCTGCGCCTGACGGCGGCACAATAGTCAGGGGTCTCTTCGCCGTGGAGTTGAACGAGATCAAGGCCGCACCGGTCCGCTACGGAGTTGACCGTTGCCAGCTCCTCGTTGACAAACAGCCCGACCGTCTGCACAAAAGGCGGCAGACGGTGAATAATGGCAGCAGCCTGATCAGGGGAAATGCAGCGCGGAGAGCCCCGAAAGAGTACGAAGCCGAGAGCATCGGCTCCGGCTTCGACAGCTATCAAGGCATCTTCCAGATTGGTTATGCCGCAGATCTTGACTTTTATCATTTAATAGTACCCGGTGATATCATCACAAGCGGTCAATTTTGCGCAAGGTCAAGGCGCCCAAGGGAGGACACGGAGGCGTACCCATGAGGTACGCCGCACACGGCATCCCGCCGGGCAACGCCGAGATTGCGGAAAAGTGGCCGCTTTACAGACTGATTTTCGGCAACCGCTCCAGCGCCGCCTTCACCATCGTATCCGGATATTCGTAATCCTCCAGATTGCCGGAGAGATAGGAATCATAGGCGGCCATGTCGAGTTGGCCATGGCCGGAAAGGCCGAACAGGATGGTCCGCTCTTTCCCCTCTTCCTTGGCAAGCACCGCCTCATCGATGGCGGCCCTCACGGCGTGGGACGATTCGGGCGCCGGCACGATCCCCTCGCTGCGGGCGAACAGAAGCGCCCCCTCGAAACAGGCATTCTGTTTGTAGGATTTGGCCTCGATCTGCCCGGCGTGGTAGAGCTGCGAAACAAGGGGCGACTCGCCATGGTAGCGGAGTCCGCCGGCGTGGATTCCGGGGGGCATGAAGTCGTGACCCAGGGTGTACATCATCGAGATCGGCGCCATCTTGGCGGTATCGCCGTAATCGAAGGCATAGACCCCTTTGGTCAGGGTCGGACAGGATGCCGGCTCGACCGCCACGCAGCGGACGTTCTTGCCGCTGGCACGATCGGCGATGAACGGGAACGCCAGACCGGCGAAATTTGAACCGCCGCCGCAGCAGGCTATGACCACATCGGGATAGTCACCGGCGATCTTGAGCTGCGCCTGGGCTTCCTGGCCGATGATGGTCTGGTGCAGGCAGACGTGGTTGAGTACGCTTCCCAGGGCATAGTTGGTGTCGGCATGGGTGGCGGCATCCTCCACCGCTTCCGATATCGCGATACCGAGAGAACCGGGACAGTCAGGATCGTGGGCCAGGATCGAGCGCCCGGCGTTGGTGAACTCGGAAGGGGAAGGGATCACCTGCGCCCCCCAGAGCTGCATCATGCTCTTGCGGTACGGTTTCTGGGTACAGGAGATTTTAACCATGTAGATCGTGCATTCCAGACCGAACATCGAACAGGCAAGAGCGAGAGAACTCCCCCACTGACCGGCGCCGGTCTCAGTTGCCAGGCGACGGATGCCGGCCTGCTTGTTGTAGTAGGCCTGCGGAATCGCAGAGTTCGGCTTATGCGATCCCGCCGGGGATACCCCTTCATATTTGTAGTAGATCTTGGCCGGCGTACCGAGCGCCTTTTCCAGGCGGTGGGCACGGAACAGCGGCGACGGCCGCCACAACTTGTAAATTTCACGGACCTCATCAGGGATATCAATCCAGCGCTGCGATGACATCTCCTGCTCGATCAGCGCCATCGGGAAGATTGCCAGCATTTCCTCAGGGGTGACCGGCTGCATGGTCCGGGGACTGATAACGGGCGCCAACGGGCCGGGCATATCAGGGATGATGTTGTACCACTGGCGCGGGATCTGGTCTTCAGGCAGCAGGATTTTGGTGGTGGTCATGGTCCCTCCTAAAAGTGCCCCCCTCCTTGATTAAGGAGGGGGTGGGGGTGGTTATACTACTCCAGATTGTCTTCAATACGGATAAAACTGGTTTTCTCGCAGATGATGTCGAGGTAATCGATCTCGGCCAGCGCCTCCTGGATCGACCCTTCACGCGCCTCGTGGGTCATGATGACGATCGGCACCGGTGCTGCGTCATCAACTTCATGGGCGGTCTGCACCATCGATTCGATACTGATGCCATGTTTGCCGAGTGCTCCGGCGATCCCTCCCAGCACGCCCGGCTTGTCGAGGGCGCTGAAACGGAGCATATATTTGCTGACGATATCTGCCATCGGCTTGACCGGTATGGCAACGATCGAAGCGTCCAGAAACCCGAGCGGCGACATCCGGCGCCCCGCCCCGGCCTTCATACTGCGGGAAAGACCGATCAGGTCGCCGACGATCGCACTGGCGGTCGGATTCTGTCCGGCGCCGCGACCCGAGAACATGACCGGACCGACAAAGTCGCCGGTCAGGCGGATTGCATTGAACACGCCGTTGATGTCCGCCAGGGGGCTGTCGAGCGGGATCATGGTCGGGTGCACCCGGGCTTCGATCTTGCCATCGACATGTTTTCCGATCGCCAGCAGCTTGATGCGATAGCCGAATTCGGCGGCATACTTGACATCCAGCCCGCTGATGCCGGCGATCCCTTCGGTGTAAATATCCTTGAAGTCAATTCTGGTGCCGAAACAGAGCGAGACCAGAACGGCCAGCTTGTGGGCAGTATCGACCCCTTCGACATCAAAGGTAGGATCAGGTTCGGCATAGCCGAGTTCCTGCGCGGCGTTCAGCACATCGGCGAAGTCGGCCCCCTCCTGGGTCATGCGGGTCAGAATGTAATTGCAGGTGCCGTTCATGATGCCGAAAACACTGCTGAAACGATTGGCGGCCAGGTTCCCCTTGATTGCAGTCAGTACCGGAATGCCGCCGCCGACGGCTGCCTCGAACTGCACTTCGACCCCCTTGCGGACGGCGGCCGCGTAGATGTCGGAGCCATGCAGCGCCAGGAGCGCCTTGTTGGCGGTAACGATATGCTTACCCTTTTCAATGGCCTTCAGCACAAAGCTCTTGGCCGGCTCATAACCGCCGATCAGTTCGATGACCACCGAAATCTCGGGGTCGTTGAAAACATCATCAACGCTGGTTGTCAGAACACCGGGCTCGACATCCACCCCCCGGTCGCTCGTTATATCAAGATCGGCGATGCGCTTCAGGACGATGCCGGCTCCGACCTTGGCGCGGATAACGTCCGCGTTCTCGCGCAGCAGCTTGACAACTCCCGCTCCGATATTGCCGAATCCTATCAGACCAACCTGTATATCTTTCATTGTTCCTCGCTTGACTCTTCAGTTTTTGCGCACGCCTCGATTTCATCGAGGATGCCGTTCACAAACGCCGGCGATTCCTTGTCGCCGAAACGACGGACGATCTCAATCGCCTCATTGATGCTGACTTTTTTGGGGATATCGGGGCGAAACATCAGTTCGTACGCGGCCAGACGCATGACATTCAGATCGACCCGCGGCATGCGTGACAGCGACCAGTTTTTGGAGCGGGCACGTATCGCTTCATCGATGACTTCGCGCTGGGCCTGCACCCCCTGCACCAGACCCTCGGCGAACTCCCGCACCCTGCCCGTTATTTCAACCTGTTCCTCGCGGAAGGTCTGCAAGGTTTCACGGACCCCGACCGAGCTGTTCGAGTCGAGTGCGTACAACATCTGCAATGCCAGTTCACGCGCTTCACGCCGCAGTCCCATTATTTAAGCACCTTCAGCAGATTGACGGATTCAATGGCGGTAACCGCCGCTTCAAAACCCTTGTTGCCCGCCTTGGTCCCGGCGCGCTCCACCGCCTGCTCGATCGTATCGGTCGTCAGCACGCCAAAGGCGATCGGCACCCCGCTCGACAACGACACCTGCGCCACCCCTTTGGAAACTTCGGAGGCAACGTAATCGAAATGCGGCGTAGAGCCGCGGATAACGGCCCCGAGACAGATCAGGGCATCATACTTGCCGGACTCCGCCATCTTTTTGGCGAAGAGCGGAATCTCGAAAGCGCCCGGCACGCGTGCCACATGGATGCTTTTGTCATCAACACCGTGACGGATCAGCGCATCAACCGCCCCTTCAAGCAGACGTTCACAGATGAAACTGTTGAAGCGGCTGACAACGATACCGAACTTCTGCCCTTTGGCTTCAAGCTTACCTTCAAAGAATTGCGGCATGACTACCTCCCGGATGTAGCTTAAAAAGAACGGCGATATTAGCATATTTTTTGCTGCTGGGGAGAAAAAATATCCTAAAAAGTGGATCATGGCCGGCACTCTGGAAATTATACCGTAATCGCTTTAATGAAGAGGGTTTACGGTGGCTATTATGGTTAAAATTTGTTATGAGTTCACATGTTTCCGTAATAGAAAGATACGTGAAGGGGGTGCA
>JBAVTM010000120.1:0-2224 GCA_049696195.1 Desulfuromonadaceae bacterium
CCTCTCGACACCACCGCGCCCACGGTCAGCGCCTTCACACTCCCTTCTACAGCCACTTCTCAGACAGTACCTATCTCATCCTTCACGGCCAGTGACAACGTCGGCGTGACCGGCTACCTGGTGACAGAAAACGCCTCCGCTCCTTCGGCCGGCGCCGCCGGATGGACCTCTTCCGCACCGACCACGTTCACTTTTTCAGCCGCCGGTAACAAGACCGCCTATGCCTGGGCCAAGGACGCCGCCGGCAACGTATCTACCGCCAAGAGCAGCAGCGTTGTAATCACGCTCCCGGTCCCAAACCCTAATATCACAGCTTCAATCAGCACGCAAATTACAGGGAGCAATGCGGTTGGCACCATTAGTATCAGCGGAGCAACGTCACCAATTATCTACGGGTTTGAGGTGACCGTCAATTTCCCAGTGGGAGCTACATTTGTTTCCCCCGCGACTGCAATAGGTGTAAACAGCGGCGCCTTCATTGATGCTTCTAATCCTGGGCAAGGAAGCGTTTTTATTGTCTCAGCGGGAAGTTCTGGCTTTGCTTCCGGGGATGTGTTGAGCGTTAATTTTACCAACGTGCCAAGCTCTGCTCAGGCAACAGATTTCACGGTGACCGGTTTCATAGCCAAAGACAGCAACGGAGCGACAATCCAGTGAGTTAGCGATCCTTAGAGAAGAAAGAGCGTTCAGGCAGGAACAATTGAAATAAGAAATTACATCTGAAGGTGTGCGCATCTGGAAATAGTAAATTTTATTACGTCTCAACAGGTAGGGCAGAAACATAGAAAGCCTCTTTTATATCTCATATTCTATCCAGAGATTAAAGAGGCTTTCAGAAACAAGCTATCAGGTTAGATAGTTGTATTATTATTGGGGTGGCTGGAGGGTATCGAACCCTCGAATATACGAGTCACAGTCGTACGTGTTAACCGCTTCACCACAGCCACCATACAAGAAGAGATTTAATAGCCTAAATAGTGTCCGTTAGTCAAGGTATTTTTGATCCCCCATCCTTCAAAGTTCGAAGTATCCGCTGTAATTGAAGGTACTCGTCATCCGTCAGTCTCCGGTCGTGATACACCGCTCCGGCATAGATCGCAACAAATGCGGAAACATGGATGTTATCGGCTGCCGAAGCTATCTCAAACAGCCCCGCCCCGCCCTCCCCGGCTGCCGTGTCGAACTCACGCTCCACCGCCCGAAAAAAACGATGGAGGATGCGCTGCTCGCGTGAGCGGAAAAACGAAGCGCGCGTGGCTGCAAACAACAGACCGGCAATCAGCAGACATCCTGCCAAATACGGCACAAAACTGCGGATAATACGTAACGGACTAATCCCCTGTAAACGTGATCCGACAGTGTGGGCAATAGTCATCTGTTGATCGAAGTCATAGCTGATAACTGACCGGTTCCACACGTAATTGAAGGAATCGAACAGAAGAGTGATTCGTTGCATAAGGCTGCGTGACGCGGGAGCCGTCCAAAGTTCTCCGGCGTTGGCGGCAAAGCTGCTCGGATCGATTCTCACCCAACCGCTCCCCTCAACAAATGCTTCCACCCAGACGTGAGCCTTATCGTCGGTAACAAGATAATACCCTCCCAACTCGTTATATTCTCCCCCGAGGTACCCGCCGACCAGTCGGCATGGCACGCCGGCAGCACGCAGCAGCAGGGCAAATGACGAGGCAAAGAATTCACAATGTCCCTGTTTTTTTTCAAAAAGAAACAGTTCGAGAGCCGTGTCACCGGTCGCCAGATCTCTCGTTGAATAACGGTACCCTCCGGTGCGGAAATAGTTTTCCAGAAACTCGACTCTTTTGCGATCGTTTTTCCCGCTGCGAACGATCACCATTGCAAGAGCCTTTACCCGATCCGAAAGCTTGTCAGGCAGCTGCAGGTAAAAGGGCCTGTTAATCGAATTGATTTGTGCTGTTACACCGTCTGGCTGCGAATCAGCGGTATAATTAAAGCGGCCGCCGCCGAATCTTGAAAGCTCAAAAACACCGTCCGGCGATCGCGTTACACGCTGCAGAGAAAAAGCCGTCGGACGATCGAGCGCTATCAGAGTACGGGTCTCAGACGGTTCCGGGTAGATAACCTGCCTGGTCGTCTGCCCGGTGAATTCCGGCTGTTCCGAAGGTATCTGGCGTATGCGTGTCCATCTGTTTCCATCCGTGCGGTTGAATACCGTTCCGCGCCAGTACAGCTGACTCTGCGACAGACG
>JBAVTM010000121.1:0-3879 GCA_049696195.1 Desulfuromonadaceae bacterium
TACACCGTTGCTGCTCCCGTTGCCGGCCGCCTGATGAGGATCGAACTGCACGACGGCGACCGGGTGACAGCCGGCCAGACGGTGGCGGTCATGCGACCGACACCGCTCGACGACCGCGAGCGCGATGCGGCGGCCGCGCGGGTCAGCGCTGCCGAAGCGTTTCTGCGGGCGGCCGAGGAGCAGGTGGCCCATGACCGGGCCGAACGGGAGCAGACCCGGCGCGAGCTGACCCGCACGGAACAGATGACCCGGCAGGGAATCGCGACCACCCAGGCCCTGGAACTGGCCCGCACCGCGGAGCAGCTTGCCGTTAACACCCTCAGGGCGGCTGAATACCGTACCAGGGCGGCAACGGCTCAGCTGCGGGAAGCCCGGGCTGCCCTCCTGGCCGCCGAACCGGGGCAGTCCGGCGGCGGGCGCACCATCAGCCTGCGGATTCCCCGCAGCGGGCCGGTGCTGCGGGTCCTGGAAAAGAGCGAGCGGGTCGTGGCGGCCGGCACCCCGCTGCTGCTGATCGGAGATCCCCGAAAACTGGAGGTTGTCGTGGATGTGCTTTCCAGCGATGCCGTCCGGATCCGCCCGACTGCAGAGGTTGTGCTGGACGAATGGGGGGGCGCGCAGCCGCTCAAGGGCAGGGTCAGGGTTGTGGAACCCTATGCCTTTACCAAGGTCTCGGCCCTGGGGATCGAGGAACAGCGGGTCAATATCATCGTGGATTTCATCGATCCGCCCGATCCCCTCGGGGATGGCTACCGGGTCATGGCGAAGATCGTAACCTGGTCGAAGGAAGGGGTAGTGAAAATCCCGATCAGCGCCCTCTTCAGGCAGGGGAAACGCTGGTGTGCCTTTGTTATGGAGCAGGGAAAGGCGAGACGGAGAAACGTCACGGTCGGACACCGCAACCAGGATGAGGCAGAAATCCTGGACGGCCTCGGCACGGGGGAAACGGTCGTGCTGCACCCATCCAACCAGCTGGACGACGGCATGCGGGTCAGGGTGCAGTGAACGGGAGGCAGGGCGGATTTCACTGTTGTTCACATGCCGTGACAAACCGGAAAGTTGTGCTACCATTTTATTCTCGGAAGCATTTGATCGCCCGGTCAGGTGCAGTGAACCGGGTAGACACCGGATCATCGCTCCCCTCCCGGCCATATCCGTGAAGGTGAATCAGGACTATAGATACGATACATTCCCGTCCATAGCTTCAGGATGGAAAACGACACCCGTTCTTCATTGCAGCAGGGGTACTCCATGCGCTACCCGACTCTACTGACAGACCTGTACGAACTGACCATGCTGGCCGGCTATCTGGAGGAGGGGATGGCTGAAAAGCCCGCCGTCTTCGACCTGTTCTTCCGCACAAACCCCTTCGAGGGTGGGTACGCGGTTTTTGCCGGACTGGAACCGGCCCTGGAGTATCTTGAGGGATTGAGTTTTCTGCCGGATGAGCTGGAGTATCTGGGCGGGCTGGGGATATTCAGACCGCGCTTCATCGAGTTTCTCCGGGAATTCCGTTTCCGCTGCAGGGTGACGGCACCGCCGGAGGGAACGCCGGTCTTTGCCAACGAGCCGCTGCTGACTGTGGAGGGAAGACTGGCCGAGGCGCAGTTTGTGGAGACGGCCCTGCTCAACATCATCAACTTCCAGACCCTGGTGGCCACCAAGGCGGCCCGCATCAATCATGCCGCCGCCGGTGCGCCGGTGATCGAGTTCGGCCTGCGCCGGGCCCACGGACCGGACGGCGGCCTCTCCTGCGCCCGGGCGGCCTGCGTGGGCGGGGTACGCAGCACGAGCAACGTGCAGGCGGGGATGGTGTACGGACTGCCGGTGCGCGGGACTCACGCCCATAGCTGGGTACAGGCCTTCCCGAACGAATTGACCGCCTTTCGAGCCTATGCGGATGTTTTCCCCGACAGCTCGATCCTGCTGGTGGATACCTACGACACCCTGAAAAGCGGCATCCCCAACGCCATCACCGTGGCCCGTGAACTGCGGGAACGGGGGCATGAGCTGAGTGGCGTCCGCCTGGATTCCGGGGATCTCGCCTTTCTCTCCCGCGAGAGCCGCCGGATGTTCGACAGAGCCGGCTTCCCCGGGGTGAAGATCGTGGCCTCCAATGAACTGGACGAGACGGTGATCGACTCGATCAGGGATGAAGGTGGGCGGGTGGACATCTACGGTGTCGGCACGAAGCTGGCGACCTGCGCCGGGGCGGGAGGCGGGGCGCTGGGCGGGGTCTACAAACTGGTGGAGGTGGACGGCCTGCCAAAGCTGAAGGTAACCAGCGACATCGCCAAGGCCACCCTGCCGGGGAAAAAACGGGTCCTGAGGGCGCTAGGGCCGGATGGCGGCTTGATTCAGGATGTGATCTGTCTGGAGCCGGATGGTTTGTCTGCCGGCGATACGGTCTATGATCCCTGCAATCCTCTTCGCCATACCACGCTCCCGGCAGACGCCACTCTGCATGAGCTGCGGCGGGTGGTGATGGAGAACGGCTCCCGGACGGAGCCCCCGGAAACGCTCTGCACCATGGCCGAACGAAGTGAGCGGGAACTGGCCCGGTTGCCCCAGGGGTGCCTGCGTTTCGTCAATCCCCACCGCTACAAGGTGTCCATTTCGGGACGGCTGAATGAGTTGAGAAACACGCTGATCGACCAGGTGAGCAAGGGAGAGTAGGCCATGTATGAGAAAGCTGCATTGCTGATAGTCGATGTACAGAACGATTTCTGCCCCGGCGGCGCTCTCCAGATAGTGGACGGCGACCGGGTGATAGGACCGATCAACCGCGCTGTGGAGCAGTTTGTCGCTGCCCGGCTGCCGGTGCTGGCAAGCCGCGATTGGCATCCGCCGGTTACCAGGCATTTCCGGGAGTATGGCGGCATCTGGCCGGTGCATTGCGTCCAGGGGACCGAGGGAGCCGCCTTCCATCCTGCGCTCCGCCTGCCGGAAGGAACGGTGGTGCTCTCCAAGGGGCTTGACTCTGAACTCGCCGGTTATTCGGCCTTCGAGGGGGTAACCGAAGACGGCAGGCCGTTGGGGAAACTATTGAGCGAACTCGGGGTAAGGAGCCTCTATATCTGCGGCCTGGCTACCGACTACTGTGTGCTCTGCACTACCCGTGAGGCGTTGCGCAGCGGGCTTGAAGTTACGGTGCTG
Organism: Desulfuromonadaceae bacterium; assembly: GCA_049696195.1. Lineage (GTDB taxonomy): Bacteria > Desulfobacterota > Desulfuromonadia > Geobacterales > Pseudopelobacteraceae > JACRCG01. The sequence continues at coordinate 3,157 of JBAVTM010000121.1, forward strand.
ACCGATGCCGTGGCCGGGGTGGACCTTCTCCCCGGAGATTCGGCGGCTGCCCTCGAAACCATGGAAAAAGCCGGCGCACGGCTGACCACCGTGGACGCGTTGCCGGGCGTGCTGCAGCAGGAACTGCCGGAACAATAGACTGACATGGTGCTTTTTCACGTACCGGCGCGACGCTACTAGAGAAGGTATCGTCCGTCACCAGCCAGATCTGCACGGAGGAACATTTCATGTCACTCCCTCCCCAACTGCGCAAGATATCCGACACCATCTGGGAACTCCCCGTTACCTACAAGGAGGGCATGCGGGTCCCGGCGCGTATCATCGCCCCGGAGTCGCTCCTCGGCGGCATGGAGGCCGGTGTCTTCGACCAGGCCGCCAACGTGGCCTGCCTCCCCGGCATCATACACTACTCCTACTGCATGCCGGACGGCCACTGGGGGTACGGCTTCCCGATCGGCGGCGTTGCGGCTTTTGATCCGGACACCGGCGTGATCTCTCCCGGCGGGATCGGCTTCGACATCAACTGCGGCATGCGCCTCTGCCTGACAACCCTGACCGAGGAAGAGGTGCGCCCCCGCATCCGCGAACTGGTGGACCAGCTGTTCTTCGCGATTCCGACCGGGGTCGGCTGTACCGGTTTCGTCCGCTGCTCGCGCAGCACATTCCGCCGGGTGATCGAAAGCGGCTCCCGCTGGTGTCTGGAAAACGGCATGGCGCTGCCGG
>JBAVTM010000122.1:0-8623 GCA_049696195.1 Desulfuromonadaceae bacterium
TGGGTGGGGAGTTGGGAGAGTTGGGACACGCTTTTGATGAGATGGCGCGCACTCTGGAAGAGAATGATGCTGAACTGAATCATTCGCACCAGTTGCTTCATGAAAAAGCGATGCTGCTGGAAGAAGAAATTGCCGAGCGGCAGGTCGTACAGGAGGACCTGGCAGACAAGCAGCGAATGCTTGAATCCCTGAACCATACCCTTGAAGAGCGCATTGAAGCAGCGGTGAAAGAGTTGCGACTGAAGGATCAGACTCTCATTCAGCAGAACCGGCTGGCGGCAATGGGCGAAATGATCAACAACATAGCCCACCAGTGGCGCCAGCCGCTAAATCTGATCAGCCTCATCGTTCAGGGACTGCCCGAGTGCAAAGATCTGTCGCAGAAAGCACTAGATTCTGAGGTTGAGCGGATCATGAACGTCATCATGTACATGTCACAGACCATCGACGACTTCCGCTACTTTTTCCGCCAGGATAAGAAAATGACCCGCTTTGCCGCCAATCAAACGGTGGCAAAGGCGGTGGAATTCATCAGTCCCAGCCTGAATGACAAGGGGATCAGTATTTCCATCATTGAGCAGTCCGAGGTGGACGTTTTTGGATACAGCAATGAATATGCTCAGGTTCTGCTCAATATACTCAGCAATGCCAAGGATGTGCTGGTGGATAAAAACATTGCAGATCCGCGCATCGACATCAGCATTTCCCGGGCAGATGACCATTCCGTCGTTATGATCACCGACAATGGTGGCGGAATCAGCACAGATGTCATGCCCAAGATATTCGATCCGTATTTTTCGACCAAGGAAAAGTTGCAGGGCACCGGCATCGGTTTGTACATGTCAAAAATCATCATTGAGCAGAATATGGGAGGGAGTCTGACCGCACGGAATGTTGCAGACGGGGTCGCGTTCATCATCGAAGTGTGAGTTGCAGCACTACAGCGCTGACCGTATTTTGAAAGCATTAAACACATCGCTTGAACTGGGAACCATTCTCACGCAACGACGGGACGGGGTAGTTCATTTGGATGTGTCTCTGTGGCCGCCAGTTATTGCTTGAAACGGCAAAAAACGGTTACAGCTAGTACGAAAAAAACAACAGGCAGCTGCAACGACTTTGCAACTGCCTGTTGTTATTGGTGCGCCCGGTAGGACTCGAACCTACGACCTACGGCTTAGAAGGCCGTTGCTCTATCCAGCTGAGCTACGAGCGCATAACTAAATAGCTAAATAACTAAATAATGTTGAAACGCCTCTTAATGGCCATATTAATCGTCGCGACTATACATTCTGCATCCACTATTGTCAAGGTTTGCGCCTGTTTATGGTGGGATAAATAAAAAACTGATAACTGCTGCTTGAGTTATCAATTTCGGAAGGTTGGTACGCCCGGACCGATTCGAACGGCCGACACCCAGGTTCGAAGCCTGGTGCTCTATCCAGCTGAGCTACGGGCGCAAGATGAATGAATCGACAAACTATCACACTGAGCCAAAAAACAGAATCAAATTCATCTGCTTATGTGCAGTTATTTATTTTCCATACTGTTCTATGAACGACCGCACCTGTCGGGCCGTTTCACTTTTTGTGTCCTGCTCAAGGTACAGACGCCACATAACGAGGGCTTTCGGGATGTCGTTCAGGTCGAATGCGTATACGTAGCCGCTATTATAAAGGCTTTCGAGATTATGTGGATCGGTGGAGTATGCTTTTTCAAAATTTGCAAGTGCCCGCCCAAAATCGCCTGTCTGGCGGTACATGGCTCCCAGGTCATTCAGCGTGTCGGAGTCATTGGGGCGCAAAGTCAGCGAGCGCTCGTAGGCTTTTATCGCCGGTTCAGCCTGGTCGGTATCAAAATATATATTTCCAAGCTCTTTCCACGTTTCGGCGGTGGCTTCATTTGATGTTGCTTTTTTTTTCAGGTTTTCAATCTGCTGCAGCTTTTCGTTGCTTAGACCACTGTCATCGGTTGTCTCCGGCCCTTCTATCTGTCCAGGATCAACGGTTCCATCTTCTTCGGTATCCTCGTCCAGAATCGGACAGATGCGCTGCGCTGCGTTATCCAGAACCGATCCGGGCAGTATCGGTTCTGGCCGAGTCCCTCCCTGCAGCCGTTTTAACCGCATTCTTGATGCCCCTAAAACATCGATCAAACCGAGTAACGCGGTCTGCTCGCTGCAGTCTATTTCATAATATTCCAGATGCGAACGATAGCGTTTTTCCTTGTACTCTGCTGCTGCCGACCTCCGCTCAGGCTCTCCACGGGGAGTAAAACGAAGCCATATTTCAAGCCGTCCAAGAGGAGTCAGGCGTATGGAATGATCGTCATACGCAATCTTGTAGCGGGCCGTGCCGTTCAGTGTGTGCCATTGAACGGCACGGGCGCTGTGCGGCATTCCGCACAGGAACGTTACCACTACACAAAATTGTAATAAAAAAAACGGCATAACTGTTCCGTCCATGTAAACATGGAGAGTGGATTGCTGGGAACGTACGGAGCTTGTTCACGTCGTATTTATGCGCATGATGCCCGCATTGTCAAGCCGCTTCAAATCGTGCGACCTGATTTTTATTGATTTGCATCATTGAGCCGGGTATCGCTCGGTTGAGCAAAAAACATGCTCGTGGGTGTACTTGAAAATGAAAAAAAATATACAACCATGCTGTATTATGCTACTAATCGAGGCTTTACAGGGTGAGTAATCAACTTAAGTAAGAATGTGAGTGCTGGTGGGTTGGGGAGGGGCTGGATTAAAATGCACAAGTATTCAATTTCAAATTCTCTTACCTCGCTTAATATTCAGGCGGCCGCTGCCGATCCTGATTCTGTCGGTAAAGTTCCTGGAAAAGTCCATCATCTTCCTGCCACAATCTGGAAAAAAATGGGTGGAGATGCACAGAATCCACTCGATAGATCCATTGAACGAACCAGGGATTTCTTTATTCGCGAGCAGATGCCTGACGGCTACTGGTGGGCAGAGCTCGAATCGAACGTAACCATAACGGCAGAGTATATAATGCTGTTTCATTTCCTTGGCATGGTGGACAGGCCGCGTGAACGGAAAATGACGCATTATATCCTGAGCAAGCAGACGAAGGAGGGGGCCTGGTCGATCTGGTTTGGTGGTCCGGGAGATCTTTCAACAACTATTGAAGCATATTTTGCCCTTAAGCTGGCCGGCTACACTGCTGACGATCCGATAATGTGCAATGCCCGTGACTTCATTCTTTCCAAGGGTGGAATTCTTAAGGCGCGTGTGTTTACTAAAGTTTTTCTGGCGTTGTTTGGCGAATTCTCCTGGCTGGGAGTGCCGTCAATGCCGATTGAGTTTATGATGCTTCCGGAATGGGCATATTTTAATGTCTACGAGTTGTCCAGCTGGTCGCGCTCCACAATAATTCCGCTCTCTATTGTCATGTCGGAGAATCCGGTCAGAAAATTGCCTCCGCGAGCCAGAGTTCAGGAACTTTTTGTCCGTCCGCCCCGCCCCAGCGATTATTCATTTTCCCGCCATGACGGGATTGTGAGCTGGAAGAACTTTTTTGTTGGCGTAGACCATCTGCTTAAAATTTATGAATCGTCCCCCATCCGCCCATTAAAGAAAAAATCTGTTGCTCTCGCGGAACAGTGGATACTGGACCATCAGGAGTCGAGTGGAGACTGGGGGGGGATCCAGCCGGCCATGCTCAACTCTATACTGGCGCTGCACTGTCTCGGGTATGCCAATGATCATCCGGTTGTAACAAGCGGACTTGAGGCGCTGGCAAACTTCTGTATCGAGGATGAGGATAGCCTTGTACTGCAGTCGTGTATTTCTCCCGTGTGGGACACTGCGCTGGTTATGGTGGCTATCCAGGAGGCAGGGGTTCCAGTTGACCATCCGGCCCTGATTAAATCGGCTCAGTGGCTGCTGGATCATGAGGTCCGCCTCAAAGGGGACTGGCGAGTCAAATCTCCCGATCTTGAACCGGGGGGGTGGGCGTTTGAATTTTTGAACGACTGGTATCCCGATGTTGATGACTCCGGTTTTGTCATGCTGGCGCTTAAAGATGTGAAGGTCCGCGACAAGAAGCAGAAAGAGCAGGCCATCAAGCGCGGCATTACCTGGTGCCTCGGGATGCAGAGCGAAAACGGCGGCTGGGGAGCATTTGATAAAGACAACACTAAACATCTTCTGAACAAGATCCCTTTTGCCGATCTGGAGGCATTGATTGATCCGCCGACCGCCGACCTGACCGGTCGTATGCTTGAACTTCTGGGTACATTTAATTTCCCCATAAATCATGCGGCAGTAGTCCGGGCACTGGATTTTCTCAAGACGGCCCAAGAGCCCGAAGGCCCCTGGTGGGGGCGTTGGGGAGTCAACTATATTTATGGCACATGGTCAGTAATGGGTGGGTTGGAGGCCATTGGTGAAGATATGGCCCAGCCGTACATCAGAAAGGCGGTCATCTGGCTTAAGTCCAAGCAGAATCCGGATGGCGGGTGGGGAGAGGTCTGCGAGTCGTATGATGACCGCTCTCTCATGGGGTGCGGCCCCAGTACGCCGTCGCAAACCGGCTGGGCGCTTCTCTCGCTCTTTGCTGCCGGAGAGGTGCATTCAATAGCTGCTTCGCGTGGTGTTGAGTATCTCATCTCAACCCAGAAACCGGATGGCTCCTGGGATGAGGATGCTTTTACCGGAACGGGGTTCCCCAAATTTTTCATGATAAAATATCACATTTACCGTAATTGCTTCCCATTGACAGCGCTTGGCAGATACCGTCGACTGCTGCATGAGAGTGCAAAAAACGTAGAGTCGTAACTCTTTTCTATGAAGACATTTGTTACCGGTGCTACCGGTTTTATCGGTACCAGTATCGTTCGTGAACTGCTCAAGGATGGGCGGGAAGTGCGGGTGCTGGTGCGCTCAGCTTCAAACCTTTCCAACCTGAAAGGGCTTGATGTTGAGATGTGGAAGGGTGATCTTCTCGACACCCCCGGCTTGCGGCGGGGTCTTAAAGGGTGTGATGTCCTGTATCATGCCGCGGCAGATTATCGTCTCTGGACGCGTAACCCTGACGACATGTACCGTACCAATGTGGGGGGCACGACCGCTGTTCTGGAAGCGGCGATGGAGAGCTCTCTCTCACGGATTGTTTACACCAGCAGCGTCGGTACGCTTGGAAATCCCGGGAATGGCGTGCCGGGAACTGAAGATACTGGCGTGTCGCTGGCCGACATGGTCGGGCCGTACAAAAAAAGCAAATTTCTTGCCGAGCGCGAGGCAGAGAGGTTTGTTGCCCGCGGACTACCTCTGGTAATCGTCAATCCTTCGACCCCGGTGGGGCCGTGGGATATAAAGCCTACCCCCACCGGGAAAATCATTGTCGATTTTTTGAAGCGGCGGATGCCGGCCTATCTGGATACCGGCCTGAATCTGATCGCTGTCGAGGAGTGTGCTCGCGGACATATTCTGGCAGAGCAGAAAGGATGCATCGGCCGCAAATACATCCTGGGCAACGCCAATCTTTCCTTGTGCCAGATCTTCGGGATGCTCCAGGAGATAACCGGAATTCCGGCACCAAAGGTCCGACTGCCGTATGCTCCGGTACTTGTGGCCGCTTGGCTCAATGAGGGGCTTTCCCGAATAACAGGGCGTGAACCGTTGATTCCGCTGGCGGGGGTTCGGATGGCAGCCCACCATATGTATTTTGATTCAGGAAGGGCGGTTCGGGAACTCGGTTTGCCGCAGACACCCGTTACCAAGGCTCTGGAACGAGCGGTGGAGTGGTTCCGCTCAAACGGCTACATTTAGAAACAGATGAGGTGCCAATAATGTTACTTGAAACTATAAATTCACCGTCTGATCTTAAAAAATTAAAACCGGAGCAACTACCCGAACTTGCGGCAGAGGTACGGCAATTTCTTCTGGAAACCGTTTCTGTTACAGGCGGCCATCTCGGCTCCAATCTCGGAACGGTCGAGCTGTCGATCGCCCTGCACTACTGTTTCGACTCCCCCAATGATAAAATAATCTGGGACGTCGGGCATCAGGCCTATACCCACAAAATTCTCACCGGACGCCGCGACCGTTTTCATACCCAGCGCCAGTACAAGGGCATTTCCGGTTTTCCGAAGCGTTGCGAGTCAGAGCATGATGCCTTCGGGGTCGGCCACTCTTCCACCTCTATTTCGGCAGCCCTTGGCATGGCCTCGGCTGCCTGCCTCGACGGAAAGCGGAGTCATGCGATTGCAGTGATCGGTGATGGTTCCCTGACCGGCGGAATGGCTTTTGAAGCATTGAATCAGGCGGGGCATCTCAAAAAAAACCTGATCGTCATCCTGAACGACAACGAAATGTCGATTTCAAAGAACGTCGGTGCTTTTTCCGCTTTTATTTCCCGCAAAATGACCGGGCGTTACTATCGTGATTTAAAAAAGGAGATGCAGACATTACTCAAGAATATTCCGGCATTCGGCACCGACATCCTTCACTTTGCCCGTCGTGCGGAAAACTCTCTGAAGGGGTTTCTCACCCCCGGTGCCTTATTTGAAGCACTCGGCTTCGATTACCTCGGCCCTTTGGACGGACATGATCTGCGGCAGCTGGTTGAGGTATTTAATAATATCAATGAACTGGATGGACCGCTGCTGGTGCATGTCATGACAACCAAGGGAAAGGGGTACAAACCTGCCGAGGAAACCCCTGCCAAATATCATGGCGTTGGCGCTTTTGATGTTGCCACCGGCAAAGGGGCCGCCAAGTCGGCAGTCAAATCCTATACGGACCTGTTCGGTGAAACCCTGGTGCAGTTGGCGGAAGAAGATCCAAAGGTTGTTGCCATAACCGCTGCGATGCCAGATGGAACGGGTCTTAATCAATTTTCTCAACGTTTCCCCGATCGTTTTTTTGATGTCGGCATCGCTGAACAACATGCCATGACCTTTGCGGCAGGCCTAGCGGCAGAAGGTTTCAGGCCGGTGGTCGCAATATATTCAACCTTTGTACAACGTGCGTACGATCAGGTCTTTCATGATATCTGTCTGCAGAAGTTACCGGTAACCATTGCCATGGATCGGGCCGGGCTGGTGGGTGATGACGGCCCGACCCACCATGGCGTATTCGATTTTTCCTACTTGCGGCACCTGCCGGGAATAACGGTGATGGCCCCCAAAGATGAGAACGAATTGCGCCATATGCTCAAAACAGCCGTATATTCGGGAACGCCCATTTCGCTTCGCTACCCGAGAGGTACCGGCTATGGCGTAGAACTTGATCGTGAATTGAAATGCCTCGAAATAGGGAAGGGTGAACAGCTGCTTGAGGGCGATGATCTGACGATAGTCGCAATCGGAGCAACGGTCTATCCGGCGCTTCAGGCGGCTGCCGCGCTTAAGGAGAAGGGGATTGCCGCCGGGGTCGTCAACGCCCGTTTCGTGAAGCCGCTTGATACAGAACTCATTCTGGGTGTTGCCCGCCGGACCGGCAGGATCATGACGGTGGAGGAGAACGCACTGCAAGGCGGTTTTGGCAGTGCCGTACTGGAGCTGCTGTATGACAATGACCTGCAGAATGTAAAGGTCAGGCGCCTCGGTATTTCCGATCACTATGTCGAGCAGGGAAGTCAGGCCCAGTTACGCAAGGATGTCGGGATCGATGCAGAGGGAATTACCGCCGCAACGTTGGAATTTATGAAATGAGGATGCTATGACCCCAGAAGAAGCACGAAACAAAATCATATTTGCCCTGGATGTGCATGGTCTGGAAGACATCGACCGGTGGGCTGACACCTTGACAGGCAAAGTGGGAATGTTCAAGGTAGGCAAAGAGCTGTTCACCTCTTGTGGGCCGGCTGCTGTCAAGGCCGTTCAGCGGCATGGCGGCCAGGTTTTTCTCGATCTTAAATATCATGACATTCCGAATACCGTTGCGAGTGCGATGCTCGAAGCCGCACGGCTTGGCGTCCAGTTGGCCAATCTGCATGCCCTGGGCGGCGCCGAAATGATGGAAACCGCTGCCTCTGCAGTGCATAAGGAGTTTAATGATGCGGAGCGCCCCCGCCTTCTCGCGGTAACAATTCTGACTTCATCTACTGTTGAAACGCTGCGCCAGGTGGGGATAGAACATTCAGTTCAGGATATGGTCCTGCGTCTGGCACGGCTTGCCAAGGCGTCCGGCATGGATGGCGTGGTTGCCTCTCCCTTGGAGATCGGCCTGATCAGAGAGGCGTGCGGCTCCGATTTTTTGATCGTTACCCCGGGAGTGCGTCCAGCGTTTGCAGCAGTTGATGATCAGAAACGAATCATGACTCCGGCGGAAGCTGTTTTGTCCGGTGCCGACTATCTGGTTATCGGCCGTCCGATCGCCAAGGCGGATAATCCTGTTCAGGCGGCAGAATGTATCGCTGCCGAGATAGCTGATGGTGCCCCATGAAAGGTGAACTGATATTTGGCGTCAACCCGGTAAAAGAGTCACTGCAGGGAACCCGCGGTGCTTTCAACCTGTATGTGCAGATAAGTGCTACTGATCATCGGGTTGAAAAGATTATCAGGTTGGCGGAGGAACGGGGGGTTGCGGTACACCGCCGGGATAAGGGCGATCTTACCAGAATGTGTGCATCTTCGCACCACCAGGGCA
>JBAVTM010000123.1:0-3460 GCA_049696195.1 Desulfuromonadaceae bacterium
CAAGCGGCAGCGGCGGAACAAAAGCCGCTCTTCCGGGGAGCACGACCCCCGGCAGCAGGGACGCGTCTCCGCGCGACTCCAGGCAATCGATCAGACGCGGCAACACCTCTTCCCCCTCCGCCGCCACGCCGTAATCGGCACCAACAGCGGCCAGGATCTCGACCGGCATCAGCGAAAAACCGGCGCCGCCGATAATGGTCACGGCCCGGGCATGGCAGAGGGCCACGGTATCCCGCACCCCGTCCAGGTAGCTGCGGCTCCCCGGCCAGGTAACGTTGTCCAGATTGCGCAGGGAGATGACGACGGCATCGGGCCGATTTTCGGCAAGAGCGGAGGAAATGGCGCTATTGGGATCGGGTTCGAAGCAGAGGTCGAGCGCGGTCAGCAGGTGACCGGCAGCTTTGAGCGGTCCGGCCAGACAGGCGAGCCCGATCGGGAAAACCGGATAGGGGTCGCGCTCACGGTTGGCGGAGATCAGCAGAATCTTCATCACGCCTCAAGCGACGCCAGCAGGCGGTCGACCCGTTCGGAGATCACCGGCGGGAGCTGGAACTGGAGCACGCCGTTCATATCGGTCAGTGCGTGGGTCGTCGAACCGGTGGCGCACCTTTTTCCGTCAGGACCGACGATGGTGGTGACAAATTCGAGGGTGGCGGTCTCGGTTCGGCGCAGCGTGGTCCGGATCGTCAGTTCATCGTTAAAACAGGCCGGGCGCAGAAATTTCAGTTCGAGAGCGACCACCGGCCCCAGATACCCGGCTGCCGCCAGCTGAAAGGCACCGAGATCGAACCGGCCGGCCATGTCATTGCGGCCGATCTCCATCCAGGCCACGTAATGGCCGTGCCAGGCCACCCGGTAGGCATCGATTTCGTTGAAACGGACGGTTATTTTAGTTTCGTGATATCTCATGATTCACTGTCGATCCAGCGGTTGAACTTGGAGAGCGCCGAACCTGCGCCCACCTCCAGAAACCGTGTCACTCCCCGGGAACGGAGAGAGCGGTAGGTTGTTTCCCAGTACACCGGACGACAGAGCTCATCCACCAGAAACGCAGGGATCGTGGCGGCTGTCAGGGTCGTTTGGGCGATATGTTCCACCAGCGGAATGTGCGGTTCGCGAAAGTCGTACTCCGCCACGATCCGCTGCAGCTCTCCGGCGATCGCCGCAATCAGCGGCGTGTGGAGCGGAGCATCGCAGGGGAAAACGCTCACCGAAAAGGCGCCGGAGGCTGTGGCCTCCGCCAGCGCCGCATCCACCATGTCCCGCTCGCCGGCCAGCAAAAAATGGCGTGAGGTGTTGTGGTTGGCAATATGCACATCGTTACGGACCGCTATCGCTTCCAGAGGAGCTCGGGTCAGTCCGATGACACACCCCAGCGCATACTCCCTCTGCATGCCCATCTGCACCATGGATACGCCGATCCGCCAGGTCAGCGCAAGGGCGGTCGCAGCGTCAATCGAGCCGGAAGCCGCCAGTGCCGGATAGATCCCCATGCTGTGCTCGGCAATCAGGTCCGGAGCGCTCCCCCGGCTTGCCAGCTGATTGAAACGATACAGACTGATGCAGGCACCCAGCAGCTGGAGCCGTACACTCTCGCTGAGATCCGGAGCCGACGTGCCGCTTTCGAGGGGATCGAAGCCGGTCGTTTCACGGCAGATCAGGGCGATTTTCCGGAATTCGTTATCATCGGAAGGGAATTCGGCAAATGTTATCGGCTGCCCCGGAAACATCCAGCAGATCATGCTCCGCTCCTCTTGCGGCGTATCGCCGCACGGAACCCGAGGTTCATCGGCCCGAAGACCTGCACCGAACGGTGCAGTTTAAAGATCCGGCGATACATCGAAGGGAAGGAATAAAACGAGCGGTTGAGCCAGTCGTACCCTTCCTGAAGCTGCTCTATGGTCATCCCCTTCGGCTGGAAGTTGATGTGTTCCATGTCATAGTCGCGCCAGTCGCTGGAGATGATCCGGCCTTCCGCTTCCAGGCGGCGGCGGACGGCGGTGCCGGGATAGGGGGTCAGCAACGGGAAAATGGCCGCTTCGAGACGCGCATCCTCACAGAAGCGGAGCAGTTTCGGGAAGATCTCCGGGGTGTCGCCGTCATAACCGAGCACAAACGAGCCGAGAATGCCGATACCGTTGTCGCGGAACGTCTGGGCATCCGCCATGAATGACTGGGCCCGGTTGGTCACCTTCCCCATGGCCGACAGGGATTCCTGGTTCAGCGACTCGAAACCGACGAACATCCCCAGGCAGCCTGATTCCCCGGCGGCGCGCATCAGTTCCCGGTCGCCGGCGAAATCGATCGGCGCATGGGAGAGCCACTTGAAACCCATCCCCTTCATCCCCTGAAAGAGCGGCAGAGAATATTTGCGATCAGCCACGAGGTTGTCATCAACGAAAAAGACGAATGAATTGGATTTTCTCAACTCCTGCAACTCGGCCAGCACCTGGTCCACCGGGCGTTTGCGGTAGTTGCGACCGTAAAAGGCGGTGACCGAGCAGAATTCGCAGTCGAAGGGGCAGCCGCGGGTGGTCTGGATCGTGTTGGTGAGCAGATACCCCTTGCCGTTGAAGATATCGCGACGGGCCACCGGAATATCGGCCATGCTCAGCATCGCATCCGGCTTGTAGGAACGCTGAAGCCTCCCCTTTGAAAAATCGGCCAGCAGTCGCGGCCAGACGACTTCCCCCTCACCTTCAACGACCGCATCGACATGGGCCAGCGCCTCATCCGGCAGATTGCTGGCGTGAAAACCGCCCATGACGACGCTCTTGCCTCGGCTTTTGAAACCGGCGGCGATCTCATAGGCGCGCGGCGCCTGGGGGGTCATGGCGGTCAGGGCGATCAGGTCGGCATCCGTATCGAAGTCGATCCGCTCGGAATGGTCATCGCAGAGCGCCACGTCCCATTCCGGTGGAGTGACGGCGGCAATGGCGGCCAGCGAGAGCGAGGGAAACCTGAACGCCAGCTCCCCCCACAATCTCCCCTTGGGCCAGCCGGGGGAGATCAGCAGCACCTTCATTTGCGGTGATCCGCGATATAGGCGGCCATGCTGCGCACCGAGGCAAAGACCGTGGTGCCGGTGGCGGCGTCGGGAACAACCACGCCGAATTCCTTCTCCATGGCGACCACCAGCTGCAGCGCATCGATGGAGTCCAGCCCCAACCCTTCGCCGAACAGCGGGGCATCGGTCTCGATCTCATCGGGGGACATCCCCTCGATACGGAGGCCGTCTATGATCATCTGCTTTACCTTTGGAATCAACTCGTCACTCATTCATGGACCCTTTCTTATATACCTTCTATTTATTCTGATTCGTGAACCTTTCCCAAAAATCATAAAAGTTGTACCACTGATCGGGATACTGGCGGATATAACGTTCAAAAACCGAGACCAATCGTTCCATTCCCTCGCGGATGACTTCATCATGCTGTCCATGGCCGCCCCCGAAGTAGAT
>JBAVTM010000124.1:0-9062 GCA_049696195.1 Desulfuromonadaceae bacterium
CTCATGGCGTCATGTCACCGCCGCGTGGCCAGGATGGCCAGCGCATTTACCACGGCGGCGGCCACATTGGATCCCCCCTTGCGCCCGATGTTGGTTATGAACGGGATATTGTGGGTGCCGGATGCCAAGGCGTTTTTGCTCTCTTCCGCCCCGACAAAGCCGACCGGCAGGCCGATAATAAGAGCCGGTGCAGCGTCCCCGGATTCAACCAGTCGGAGCAGTTCAAACAGTGCCGTCGGGGCGTTGCCGATCACAAAGATACGGTTCTTCGGATCGGCAACTCCCTTGCGCATCGCGGCGATAGAGCGGGTGATTCCTTCGGCCTTTGCACGTTCGGCCACGTCCGGATCGGCGACATGGCAGGAAACCGGGCAACCCAGAGGAGTCAGGCGGGGTTTGCTGATTCCGGAAAGGGCCATATTCGTGTCGGTTACAATGCCGGCGCCTCCCTTGAGCGCAGCGACCGCTTTTTCAACGACATCGTCAGAAAACACCATCGATCGGGCGTATTCAAAGTCCGCGCTGGTGTGTATTGCGCGGCGCACAATCTGCCATTCCGCACCGGGCCAGCCATGATCACCCGCCTCGGCGTCGATGATGCGGAACGATTCGGTTTCAATTTCCTCCGGCTTCATGCTCAGCGAGTCCATCAGCACCACCCCAGTCTTTCAAGCGACTCGCCAATCCGTTCGGCTTCGATCTCCGCGAGCTTGCGGTGTGCTCCCAAATGCCCCCCCATCTCCATAATCAGCCCGGGATACCGTTTTTTTGCCGCCGCGATCTCCTCCGGAAGATCATGCAGGACATGGGCCCCCATGAAGAGAAAATAGGGCATCAGCAGAATCCGCTCGGCCCCTTTTGCGACACAGGCATCGATCCCCTGCTGGATGTTCGGTTCGTGCATTTCGCGGAACGAAACCTCAACGATCTCAAAACCGGTCATCTCCCGTACCATTGCCGCTACTTCGCGAGCGGCGTCATTGGCCTCGGCAATGCGGCTGCCGTGGGCCATCATCAATAGCGCTGTTTTCACTGTTTCTGATTCCTTTCGTAAAACATAGTCCCTCCACTTTCTGCATCAAGCGACTCGAGCAGCGTCCGATTCTCGCCGAAACGCTCTGCTGCACTCTGCTCATCCCCCAGCAGTTTCAGCAATTCCGAGACAACGCTCCAGGAGGGGAGCATATCGCCGCCGGGCGGGTCATGGCGATGGATTCGTGGCGGATGCAGTTCCGGAGTGAGCCCATTGATAGGCAATCCGGGCTGCATCACCTGTTTGAAGCGCTGAGCACGCCCTTCATTGTTGATGTATGTGCCGTCCATCTCGACCCAGGAGGTGACCGGCAGGGCGATCTCGGCCCGCTTCATCAGATGTGTCGGCAGCCAGTCGGCGGCGGCCAGTACCCTGATTTCGGGCGGCAGACCGGCCGGCAGATCCGCCTCAAGGGAGATGATCCCCCTGATCTTGCCGCCTGCCAGCGCTTCGGAGAACGATTTCGCTCCCTGCTCGCGAGCCAGGTGTGCACAGCCGAAGGCGTTGGGTCCATCGAGGATGAACGATATTTTTACCCCCGCCAGGGCGACGGTACGGAGTGTCTCCAGCCCATCGTGGCGGGTACCGCAGATAATCAGCGGATTGCGGGCCCCTGCAAACGGTACGTCGGCCAGGGAAACGACGTTCTCCGCCTCGTAAAGCCGCCGCTCCGTCGGTTCAAGCCGGCATTCGCCTCCGACAATAAAAATCCGCGCCCCGTTGCGCCATGCCTGGCGGACCGCCAGGGCCATCATGGGTGCTTCTGCCGGCAGGTCGCATGCCAGGATGGCAATCAGATCGGCCTGCCGCACGTCCTCCTGTGAGGCGCTGTTGCCGGCATTCAGCAGCGAGACCGCCTCCAACATCCGTTCGGCGTGGGGTGCCTCGGCGAAATAGCAGAGCGTCTCCGTGCCGATCACCTCGCGCAGGCGGGCCGCCATGATGGTGCCTTCCAGCGACAGGCGTGGCGAACCGACCACTGCCAGGGCGTCAGCGCCGTTCAGCGCAAGAAACTCGTTCAGCCGCTCCAACAGCGCATCCAGCGCCACGGTCATGTCAACCGGTGTATCGTCCACACGTGCCTGGCGCGGCCTGTCCGGAGCATTTACGGCAGCATTCGAAAAACGCCCCCGGTCGCAGATGAACCAGCCGTTGACGGCATCGTTGCGTCGTGCGGTGGTCTTGAGCAGTTCCCGGTAGCGCGCCATCGGAACCGTGTTGCACCCGAGCGAGCAGCCGGGGCAGACCGAAGGGGCCATGTCGTAATCCCAGTAGCGGGCCCGAAAACGGGCTGTTTTATCTGTGAATACTCCGGTCGGACAGATGTCTGCCAGATTGCCGGAGAAGGGGGATTGGAGGGGGCCGTCCTGCTGGCGCCCGAAGTAGACGCTGCCGGCGCGCCCCAGCACGCCGAAATCCGTGCCGCCGGCGTACTCCTGATAGAAACGGACGCAGCGGTAACACTGGATACAGCGATTCATCTCATGCTCGATGTATGGGCCAAGATACTGATTGACGTGGGTTCGTTTCAGGCCGTCATAGCGCCGGATGCCGTGCCCTCCGGCAATCGTATAGTCCTGAAGCTGGCACTCGCCCCCTTCATCGCAGACAGGGCAGTCGTGGGGGTGGTTGATCATCAGCCATTCAATGACCGAGCGGCGCAGTGCGGCCGCTTCCGGATCGGTCGTCGAAACAACCATGCCATCCTGGGCCGGCAGCATGCAGGACATCTGGATCCCCTTGACCGGCCCCTCAAGCATTTTGACGGCACAGACCCGGCAGGCACCGGCTTTGCCGAGTGCAGGATGCCAGCAGAAATGCGGGATGGTTATGCCGATGCTGCGGGCAGCCTCCAGCACATTCGTACCTTCGGGTACGTCAAGGGGTATGGTGTCGATGATCAGCTTCGGCATAGCGGCTACTCGATCCTGTCCGGAGCTTTGAGCCCCCCTATCCAGTCGGTGATGACCTGGACAACTCTTCTCTCCACCCCGAAGAAACCATGGGCACTCAGGTTGTCACAGGGTGCCGATCGGGGGTATGCCCCTCCGGTGACTTCGGTGAATTCAACCTCGGTGGTGGCGCTCAGCGCGGCCTGTGTCGTTCTGGCTTCTTCAAGCGAACTGACCCGGCAGGCATCGTCGCGATGGTGAATCATCAGAACCGGAAGAAGCAGCTGTTCGAGCGGCAGCCAGCGCAGGAAGTTGTCATACTCCAGTGACGACGTGAGAATGATCCCTTTAAGATGACTGTCTTTGAGGCGCGTGCCGAGGGAGGTTGCCGAAATTGTTCCCCTGCTGTTGCCGACCAGAAAGATCCGCTCATATCCCCGCTGCTCAAGGTAGCTCGTCAGCGAGGCGATGTCTTCGGCATGTTCGGCGGACTCGCGAAAACCGGTACCCATTCCGGTGGGATGATCGGACGGCGGAGCAACGGTGAAAACCGACAGGCCGTTCTGAACAAAATACTCGGAGCTGCGCACCAGAAAACTCCAGCCGCTGACGACCCCGTTCTCGTTCATTTTGAACGGTCCGGCTCCGTTCCCCCCGGGGAAAAGAATCAGGGCGTCATGCCGTCCAACTTTTTCAGGGATCATCACGAGGAAGTCCAACGTCACACCCGGCCTGGTCGGAATGGTACGAATCTCCGTAAGAGCAAACGAGGTTGTGGCCAGAGCCAGCAGGAGAATGACTGTACGGAGAACAAGAAGCATCAGAGGGTCTGAACTCCTTTGAAGGGACAGCGCCGTGCCGAGATGTGCTCCATCAGTTCATCTCCGAAATGGTTCAGAAGTCCGTCGACCGGCCCCATGGCCCCCGGAGCCAACGCACAGAAGGCATAATTCAGCATCTGGACATGTTCCCGCAGAATTTCGATATCGCGTGCGTCTCCCCGCCCCGATTCGATCCGCTCCAGAGTGTGCTGGACAAAGGGGAGCCCTTCGCGGCAGGGTGTACACCAGCCGCATGATTCCCGTGCAAAAAAACGGATCAGATTGAGCGTTACCGCCACCATGCAGGTAGTGTGGTCGAAAACGACAATTCCGCCGGTGCCGAGACGGGAACCGGCCCTTGCCACCGGGTCAAAATCCATCGGCACGTCCCGATGCACGCCGGTGAAATACGGTGTGGAGGCTCCGCCCGGAATACAGGCCTTAAAGCTGCTTCCGGAGCGCATCCCGCCGCAGGGACCGTCGATGATTTCGCCAAGGGTCATGCCGAGCGGGAGCTCGAAACAGTCGGTGTTGACTACATGCCCGCTGATGCAGAACAGCTTGGTGCCGGCTGCTTCAGGGGTGGCCGCCGTACTTTTCCACCAGAGCGCACCGCCGGAGATGATTGCGGGAATATTGGCCAGGGTCTCGACATTGTTGACGACGGTCGGCTGCCCCCACAGTCCTTTAATCGCCGGAAAGGGGGGTTTGGCCCGCGGGTTGGCGCGCTTTCCCTCCAGAGCGTTGATCAGGGCTGTTTCCTCGCCGCAGATATAGCGCCCGGCCGACTGATGCACGTCCAGTTTCAGGCTGAAACCGCTTCCCAGAATGCTGTCCCCCAGAAAGCCGCTGCGCTCGGCTGCGGCGATCGAACGCCGCAGGTTTTCAGCAGCCTTTTCATAGCCATAACGCACGAAAACGAAGGCGTGCCGCACCCCGAGAGCGTAACAGGCCAGAGTCATTCCCTCCACCAGCAGGTGAGGGTTCCGCTCCAGCAGTACGCGATCCTTATAGGTGCCCGGTTCCATTTCATCGCAGTTGCAGATCAGATAGCGCGGGCCAGGCAGGTCGCGAGGTACGAACGACCATTTCTTCCCGGTCGGAAACCCTGCACCGCCGCGACCCCGCAGGCCGGAATCGATCACGTTCTGCTGAACTTCAGCGGGAGTCATGTTTCCGAGCGCGTTCGCAAGCGCATCAAAACCGCCGGTTGAGCGGTACTCGTCAAAAGAAAGGCACCGTCCGGGGCGGGTATGTTTGAGCAGGATCTGTTCCATGGATGGTGACCGCCGGGGAGACCTGTACAGGCGTCTCCCCGACGGGTCGGCTACTTCTTGAAGGTTTTTATGATGTAGTCGGCCAGCAGCTTGGCGTCGGCATCAGAAATGGTCTTGGCATCAAAAGCCGGCATTCCGCCGCCACCCTTGCGAACCTGCGTGATGATCTTCTTGGAGCTTTTTATACCCTTTATCGATTCTTTCGGCTTCATGATGTTGCCGCCATCCGGGTGACAGGAGGCACATTTCGCCTTAAAGATGGCCTCACCACTGTTTGCCGCCGCAAAGGCAGCGGCTGACATCATGCCGACACTTAACACAACGGTTGCCATAAGGATGCTTTTTTTCATCAGATTCTCCTTTTTATACTGGTTGTTGCCCTCTTTGTGGAGGGGTGTTAGCTCCCGCACCATAGCACTCCGGAAGCATACAGACAAGAGGCCGTTTGCCGTGTCAACCGGCAGGAGTGGTATCCCGCAAGGCGGCCATCATTTCTGCGCCGGTTTCCGGAGTCATGCGTCCATACTGCACTTCGCCGACCATCATGCAGGGAGCCTCGCCGCAGTTGCCGAGACATGAGCAGGGGAGCAGTGTTATGGCCCCGTCAGACGTGGTCGAGCCCGGCTTGATTTCCAGTAGATTCGACAGGGATTCCAGCAACGTTTCACCCCCCGAAGCCCAGCAGGAGATCGAATCGCAGACATGCACAACATGGCGCCCCACCGGCCGGCGATAGATCATTTCATAGAACGTGGCCAGTTCTTCAACCTGAAGCAGTGACAAGCCCAGCAGTTGTGAAGCCTCTGCAAGCGCTTCATCGGTGAGCCACCCATAATGCCGCTGCAGTTCTTTCATGACCTCGACAGCCGTCTCGCGATTGGAGACCGCATCGGCAACATGCTGTTCAAGGATTGTTTTGAGATGCTCAGGTATCATAGGGAGGTATTATAAATGCTTTGGCGCATGTGGCAAGGGGAAAGAAGGCCGATCGGTTCAGCTTGAGTGGATCCTGTCTCATGCTTGTCAAGATTTCATAACCAACAACGAAAGTTTATTACAAAAACCTGGCGAATACCTGGTTTGAGAGCAACATCCCTCGTAGAGTCAAGGCAAGCTTGTCTTCGTGTTGAATGAGAAGCCCGAGCCCGGCAAGATCTGCCGCTATTGAACCGTAGACAGATGCCGGTGACCGGCCGAACTCACATTCAAATGCGCGCAGGCTCACCCCATCCGACAGGCGCAACCCCAGGAACATATATTCCGCCATGGCGTCACCCAGCGTCAATCGCGATTCGGCGATCCGCTCCGGCTGGCCGGACATCACCCCGCGGCGATATTCTTCCAGGTTGTCAGGATTGCTGAAGCGTACGCCATACTCCTCCCGCAGGAATGAATGTGCCGCAACACCCAGGCCCAGGTAGCCGTCACGCCTCCAATAGCCGCTGTTGTGCTGAGACCGGTATCCGGTGCGGGCATAGTTGGCAATCTCGTAATGCTCAAAGCCGGCTGCAGTTAAAAGCTCGTCCGCCAGTTCAAACATGTCTGCCGAAAGGTCGTCATCTGCCAGCTCCGGGCTGTCTGCAGGATAGGTATGAGCAAAAGGGGTGCCCTCCTCCACCGTCAGCCCGTAGATGGAAATATGCTCCGGGCATAGCTCGATGGCCTGCTGCAGTTCCGATCGCCACTGGTTGAGTCCCTGGCCGGGAAGGGAGTGAATCAAATCGATGCTGACGTTGTTGAACCCGGCTTCGCGTGCATCTTGAAACGCCTGACGGGACTGTTCGGCAGTATGAATTCGCCCCAGACAGTCCAGAAAACGATCATCAAATGTTTGAATTCCGAGAGAAATACGGTTGATGCCGGCATGGCGGAACGCCGTCAGGGAAATACGGTCGACGGTGCCCGGGTTTGCTTCCAGAGTGATTTCTGCATCCGCCGAGATGCCTGTCCAAACGGCAATTTCCTCAAGCAGCCGGGCCAGCTGCAGCGGCTGCAGCAGCGAGGGCGTGCCGCCGCCGAAATAGATCGAATCGACCGGCCCGGCACCGGAAGCGTGGAGCTGCAACTCACGACTGAGTAGTGCAGGGTATTCGGCGAGATCGTTTTTCTCCGGTCTGCTGGAGACAAAGGCACAATAGCGGCATTTTTCAACGCAGAACGGCACGTGAATATAGAGTCGATTAAACATGCATACTCCTGTTTTTTTGAGTGCCGAGCGAAAAGAGATATGATAGTATCAGACCACAAAGTCGGTAAACACAAAAAAGGGGAATCCATGAAAAAGAACCTTATGCTGTCATTATCCTGTGCCATTGCACTCTCCTCTGTTACGGTTTCGCTGGCCATGCCCGACAAAGCCGCGGCGCCTGCAGCCGAAACAGCCTCTCAACCGGCCGCCCAGCTTATTTCCGGCAAAGTCATTCAGACTATGGACAGCGGTGGTTATACCTACATGTATGTCCAGAAGAAAAACGGTGAAAAAGTCTGGGTTGCCGTTATGACAACTCCCGTCACGGTCGGTTCCCAGGTGAGCTTCAAGGGTGGCATGGAGATGGTGGATTTTGAAAGCAAGAGCCTTAAGCGTAAGTTTGACAAGATTTTTTTTGCTGATTCTGCTGCCGTTTCTGACAGCTCCGCGAAGAGTGCTCCGGAGGCTTCGTCAAAAGGTAAGGGTAAGAGTGCGTCAGGCGGCAGCAAGGCAGCTGTTTCTGCCAAAGATACAAAAATTTCCGTAGCCAAGGCTTCCGGGGCAAACGCGTATACTGTTCAGGAAATATTTGCCAACAGCGCCAAGCTGAACAAGAAGAAAGTCGTTGTCAGAGGCAAAGTCGTAAAGGTATCGTCAAAGATCATGGGTAAGAACTGGATTCATATTCAGGACGGAACCGGTAATCAGGCCAAAAAGAATCATAACCTTGTCTGCACCTCACAGGATATGGCCGATGTGGGTGACATCGTGACGGTGAGCGGAGTTCTTGCAAAAGACAAGGACTTTGGCGGCGGATACAAGTACAGCGCTATTGTAGAAGAGGCCACGATCAAAAAATAAATGATAACGGATAATCCGTATCCCGAGCCCTTCGCCATTCCGCGAAGGGCTTTTTTGTGACGCTGAAAGCTGGGTCGACAAGCTGTGAACATTGAACCGCTGCAGATTCCCCATGGACCGGGGAGGTCCTGCCTCCACGGGACGTGGCCGACGATTTTTGCGGGAGTTGATTGTCCCGGCATCCGGCATGAACTCACTGCCGAAGAAGCATGACAGGTTGCTGTTTACAAACGTTTCCTTGTTCTGGTAGTGTGCATATAATTTATTGCTTAAAAGGAGTCTTCGGTGCCGGAATTTACTGCGTGTATCAGGTCATCTGTTGTTATGGTTGTGGCGGTGTGTAGCATGACCCTGTCAGCACTGCAGGCGTTTGCTTTCGTGCCGGAGGACCTTGCCCGCCTGAAGGCTACAAAAAGCTGCCCGGGGTGTGACCTCAGGGGGGCTGATCTGCGTGGAGCGAATCTTGAACAAGCAGCAATGGAAGGTGCCAATCTGATGGGGGCCAATCTGGAGGGTGTCAACCTGGTGGATGCCGTTCTTGATGATGCCAGCCTGGAAAAAGCGAATCTGAAGAAGGCGGTCCTCTCAGGCGCATCTCTTGATCACGCTGCGCTTGACGGAGCTGAACTTGGCGGGGCCAATCTGGAGGACGCCACCTGGATGGACAACAGGGTCTGCAAAAAGGGGTCGATCGGCATATGTAAATAGGCGGGATCTATGAATGCTGGAAGATAATAAGCGGGGTGCTCATGACGGGTACCCCGTTTTATTTGGCGGACAAGCCGGCCAGATTGAAATTGACCGTATAGGATTGATTTCCGGGGCGCTGATGAACCGCAAGGTTAACACTCCAGCATTTATGACGATATTCGGCGGCATACACCGTTTCGAGGAAAGTGCCACGGTCAAACGAGTAGCGGGCGGTATAGGAAAGATTCAGCGGTTTGATCAGCCTGGTTGAAAGCCGTCCCTCGAAATATTCCACCACAT